>NZ_JBSKBR010000009.1:0-277888 GCF_053714315.1 Mesorhizobium sp. PL10
GCGCCTGCAATCCGGCCGCTCAGGGCCAAGCCGCCACCAAAATCAGAAAACCAGACGCCAATTCCAAAGACACAAGCAGCAATCGCCTGCTTTCAACGCTCAACGCTACCTGGTCAGCAACTGCGCAACAGGCCCACAGGGGGAGAAGGGGAAGGATGCTCCTACGCCGCCTTGTCGCGCACCTGATAATCCTTGATGGTGGCGAAGCGGATGGCTTTCCAGCGTTCGGCTTCGTAGTTCAGCGAGAAGGCGTGCTGGGCCAGGAACACCGGATCATTGTCGAGGTCGCGGGCGATGTCGCCGCGATGCGCTTCGATGAAGCGAAGCGTCTCGGCCTTGTCGTCGGCCGAAATCCAGCGGCAGACGGAAAAGCGCGACATTTCGAATTCGACCGGCAGCGTGTATTCGAAGTTCAGGCGTTCCTTCAAAACGTCTAGCTGCAGCGCGCCGACGACACCGACGATTGCCGGTGACCCATCCTCGGGCGAAAACAGCTGCACGACGCCTTCCTCGGCCATCTGGTGAAGCGCTTCCTTGAGTTTCTTGGCCTTCATCGCGTCGCCGAGCCGGACGCGGCGCAGGATCTCCGGGGCGAAGTTGGGCACGCCACGGAACAGGATTTCCTCGCCCTCGGTCAGCGTGTCGCCGATGCGCAGCGTGCCGTGATTGGGGATGCCGACGACGTCGCCGGCAAAGGCCTCGTCGGCGGTGACGCGGGTGCGGGCAAAGAAGAACTGCGGCGCCGACAGGCTCATCGGCTTGCCGGTGCGAACCAGCTTGGCCTTCATGCCGCGCTCGAGCTTGCCCGAACAGACGCGCACGAAAGCGATGCGGTCGCGATGGTTGGGGTCCATGTTGGCCTGGATCTTGAACACGAAGGAGGTCATCTTCTCCTCGGTCGCCTCGACTTTTCTGACATCGGCCTCCTGCGCGCGCGGCGGCGGGCCGAAGGCGCCAAGCGCCTCGATCAAGTCACGCACGCCAAAATTGCGCAGCGCCGAGCCGAAATAGACCGGCGTCAGATGGCCTTCGCGAAAAGAATCGATATCGAGCGGACGGCAGGCTTCGCGCGCGAGTTCCAGCTCCTCGATGAAGGCTTCGCGCTCGTTTTCCGGCAAAAGGCCGGCGACGCGGTTGGAATCGGGACCGTTGACGGGCGTGCGGTCTTTCTCCGCGTCGCCCTTGCGCACGGCGTTCAGCGCCAGGTGATAGGTGCCGGAAAAGGTCTTGCCCCTGCCGATCGGCCAGGTGATGGGGGCGGTGTCCAGCGCCAGTTTCTGCTCGATCTCGTCCAGGATCTCGAAGGGATCGCGGCTTTCGCGGTCCATCTTGTTGACGAAGGTGATGATCGGGATGTCGCGCAGCCGGCAGACTTCGAACAGTTTCAGCGTGCGCGGCTCGATGCCCTTGGCGGCGTCGATGACCATGACGGCGGAGTCCACCGCCGACAGCGTGCGGTAGGTGTCATCGGCGAAATCCTCGTGGCCGGGGGTGTCGAGCAGGTTGAAGACATTGTCCTCATACTCGAAGGTCATCACCGAGGTGACGACCGAAATGCCGCGCTCGCGCTCGATCTTCATCCAGTCGGACCGGGTCTGGATGCGATCCTTCTTGGCCTTGACCTCGCCGGCAAGCTGGATGGCGCCACCGAACAGCAGCAGCTTTTCGGTGAGCGTCGTCTTGCCTGCGTCGGGGTGCGCGATGATCGCGAAAGTGCGGCGGCGCGATACCGCCTGTTCGATGTCTTCTGCCAATTTATGGAATCCTGTCTGTGGCGCGGGCTTCTAGCAGCGCATTGCCAGCCTGTCGACGGTTTTGGGCCAGCGGGCTGGACATGCTTGAGGTGGCAGGCCTGCAGTGGCATCAGTGAACGGCATCAGCGAGGTCGTGGCATGAGCAGTGCGAAAGAAGTGATCGTCATCGGCGCCGGCATCATCGGCGCTTCCATCGCCTGGCATCTGACAAAGGCTGGTGCGCGGGTCACTGTGGTTTCCGAGAGCGGCGCCGGTGGCGTCGCCACGCCCAATTCCTTTGCCTGGATCAACGCGAGCTGGGGCAACCCCGAAATCTATTTCCGGCTGCGCATCCGCGCCATGGCCGAGTGGAAAAGGCTGGCAAACGAGCGGCCCGGGCTGCCTCTCGCCTGGTGCGGCGGGCTGTGCTTTGATCTGCCGGCCGACCGGCTCGAAGCCTACGCGGCCGAACACTCGTCATGGGGCTACGGCATCGAACGCGTCGGCCGCGACCGGGCGGCGCAAATCGAGCCCAACCTCGTCGAGCCTCCTGAATTCGCCGTTTATGTCGCGGAAGAGGGCGTGGCCGAACCGGTCGCTGCGGCCAAGGCGCTGCTGGCCGATGCCGAACGGAACGGCGCGAAAATCACGACCGGAGCCGTTGCCGCCCTGGTAAATTCCAACGGCAAGGTTTCCGGCGTGGAGATTTCCGGCCAGCGGGTTGCCGCCGACGAGGTGGTGATCGCCGCCGGCACCGGCGCCCCGGTCATCGCCGCCACCGCCGGCATCAAACTGCCGCTCGAGACGCCGCCCGGCCTGATCGTCCACTCGCGGCCATACAAAAAGCTGGTCAACGGCCTGGTGCATGCCGAGAAGCTGCATATGCGCCAGACGGCCGAGGGCCGCATCATTGCCGGTTCGGATTTCGCCGGCGGCGATCCCGGCGACAACCCCGACGCCACGGCGCGTGAACTGTTTGCGGCAGCGAAGGCAGCCTTGCGCGGTGGCGACGGGCTGGAGCTTGGTTTCCACACGGTCGGCTACCGACCGACGCCGATCGACGGCTTTCCGATCATCGGCCGCGCCGAAGGCATGGATGGCCTTTACATCACGGTCATGCATTCAGGCATCACGCTGGCGCCTGCGGTAGGTCTGTTCGCCGCCCGCGAGGTCCTCGATGGCGAACGCGACCCATTGCTGGCGCCGTACGGGCTGGAGCGCTTTGCTAGCTAGTAGCTCGGCGGACGCCTGAAGCCGCCAGTGAACGGTTCGATCGCCTTGGCGACACCAAGCATCTCTGCCTCCGACCAGCGCTTGCCGACCAGTTGCAGGCCGATGGGCAGGCCGTCGCGGTCCGGTCCACAGGGTATCGTCAGGGCCGGGTGGCCGGAATAATTGAAGACCGCGCCATAGGCCGGCAGCATCCAGTAGCTTTGCTCTTGGCCGTCGACGTCGATGGGCGTGCCGGGTTCGCAATGCGGGAAGGCCGTGGTCATGGCGACCGGGCACAGCAAGACATCGCAGGTTTCGAAGAAACTATCCCAGGCAAGGATGGAGCGGTCGCGGCGGGCGAGTGCCTCGAACCAGCGGGAGACTGGCGTCGGCTGCTCAGGCGGCTCTGGCTGCGCGGCCTCCAGCATCATGCCGATCAGCGCGCCGCCCTGCTCCAGATCGTCATGCAGATCGAGCGTCGGCAGTTTTGCCGGCTCGACGGTCGCACCTGCCGCCTGAAGCTGCTTCGCCAGGGTGTCGACGGCAGCGCTGATGTCTCGGGCGACAGGAAAGCCGGGAAAGGACGGCGCCACAGTGATGCGCAATGTCGTGAGATTGATTTTTGGCATGGTCTCGACCGGCACCGGCGCAAGGTCGGTGTCGGCTCCATCCGTGCCGGCGATGATTTTGTAGATCAACGCCAGATCGTCGACGGAGCGCGCCAGCGGACCGAGGCAGGACATCAGCCGCACGCTGCGCGCCGTTCCGCCCGGATCGGGAAAGGCGCCCGCCAGCGACACACGGTGCTCGGTCGGCTTCAGCCCGTAGACGCCGCAGAAAGCGGCAGGCAGGCGGACTGATGATTGCATGTCGGTGCCGACATCGAACGGCGTCATTCCGGTCGCCACCGCCGCCGCGGCGCCACCGCTGGAGCCGCCTGATGTGCGCGAGAGATCCCACGGATTGCTGGTACGGCCGAACAGCGGATTGTCCGACTGCCAGTCGCCCAGCATGGTCGCGACATTGGTCTTGCCGATCAGAATGCCGCCGGCAGTTTTCAATCGGGCAACGACCGGGCTGTCTGCTTTTGCCACATGGTCGGCGAAAGGCGGAAAGCCGACGGTGGTCTTCATGCCTGCCGTTTCATGCATGTCCTTCAAAGTGAAAGGCACACCATGCAACGGACCAAGCGCATCGCCGCGCGCCAATGCCGCGTCGGCCTTCTTTGCGCGCTCGAGGGCGCCTTCCCTATCGAGATTGATGACCGCGTTGACTGCCTCGTTGTGCCGGCCGATCTGGGCCAGATGCGCGTCCAGCACTTCCACGGCGGAGATCTTTCGCGCCGCGATTGCGGCGGCGAGGTCGGTGGTTGAGGAGAAGACGAGGTCCATGACGAATGCTCCGGTTTGGCGGTGCCGCTTCACCAAATGGCGGACAGCGGTGCGGCTTCAAGCCAAGTTCAGCATTTGAAACTCGATAGTGCTTGATCGAAATTGCGCCTGCCGGTTCGATTGAGGTTGGCGCTCCACGGCGCCCCCTCTCCCCTGCCGGACATCTCCCCCACGGGTGGGGAGATTGGCAGCGTTGCCGACGGCGCTATTCCTTCAAACGGTGGAGGTTGGCGAAAGCCGCCGCAAAACCCGATCTCCCCGTGCGGGGGAGATGTCCGGCAGGACAGAAGGGGGCGCGAAGGAATGCGGCCTACCCTGTTTCCGTGGCTCAGCCGACCAGGGCCAGCTTCGTCGCAGCCGGAACAAACGGCCGGATGGCCATGCCATCACCTGCAATGGTGACGAAACTCGCGGGCGGGATCGCTTGCCAGTCGCTGCCTTCGCGGTCGAAGGGTTCGGAAACGATGCAACGGCCGCCATTGCGAACCGAGGTGTAGAGCGTCGGTGCGTGGGCGTCGGTCGCATAGCGCACGGCATAAAGCGCCTGCCCATCCGAAAAGGCGGCGGTGAGCTTCAAGGCCGGCTCAAAACCGGCGCGGCGCGATGCCTCGATGACGCGGGCGGCGGCGCGCGACACAGCCCCTTGCGGGTCACTGGTGAGACCCTCGTCGATCATCAGCAGGAAAAAGAGTTCGGAATCGGTGGTGCCTTCGCGCTGATCGAAGACGGCGTCGGAGAGCGAATTCTCCAGCGCACGGCGGATCTTGTCGAAGCCGCCGAGCTGGCCGTTGTGCATGAACGACCAGTTGCCGCAGATGAAGGGATGGCAGTTCATGCGGCTGGTGGCGCCGCCGGTCGATGCCCTGACATGGGCGAGGAACAGGCCGGATTTGATCTGCCGGCACAGGCTCTTCAGATTGGGGTCCGACCAGGCCGGCAGGATGTCGCGGTAGAGGCCGGGCTCGGGCCGGTCGCCATACCAGGCGAGGCCGAAGCCGTCGCCGTTGGTCGGCGACTTGGCTTCCTGGGCGCAATGGCTCTGGGCGATCAGCGAGTGACAGGGCGCGGTGACGATGTCTTCGAGGAAGACCGCTTCACCCAGATAGGCCGCCCATCGGCACATCGCTTTTACCGTCTGTTATGCGCGATCCACGAGAGCCTGGGGCTCCTTGACCGCGTGTGAGCCTCTGTTGTGCGTCCGCTCATAGAGTTCGCGAACGATTCGGCTTGCCGTAGTTTCGAAGAGAAACGGCAAGAAAGCGTGAACAAGCGCTGCACCGGCAGCCATCAAGAGGCGCGAGCAGAACCAGGCGGCAAAAGCCATATGGCTGAAATAGGTCTCGCCCACCTTGGCCGGGTGAGAGGTGAAAAGCTTCGAAAACAGCGTCGTCATGGTGATCCCTCTGCCGGGATAAGCCCCGATATTGAGTATCGTGCCACAGGCAGAAGGTTCATCGGTCTCAATTTGTCCTTGCAAACAGCACAAATTTGAGACATTCATCCCAACATGGCCGCAGAAATCGATGAGATTGACCGGAGACTGCTGGCTGAGCTGCAACGCGACGGCACGCTGTCGGTCGACCAGCTCTCCGAAAGAGTCGCGCTGTCGCGCAACGCCTGCTGGCGCCGTGTCAAGCGGCTGGAGGAGGACGGCGTCATCACCGGACGGGTGGCGCTGGTCGATGCCGACAAGCTCGGGCTCGGGCTTTCGGTGTTCATCCTGATCCGCACCTCCAACCACGATCCAGACTGGCTGCAGAAATTTCGCGCGGCGGTAACCGGCTTTCCCGAGATCACCGGGGTCTACCGGATGTCCGGCGATCTCGACTATGTCGTGCGGGCACGCGTGGCCGACATGAAAGCCTATGACCGGCTCTACCAGCGGCTGATCGCC
Source organism: Mesorhizobium sp. PL10 (assembly GCF_053714315.1). Classification (NCBI taxonomy): domain Bacteria; kingdom Pseudomonadati; phylum Pseudomonadota; class Alphaproteobacteria; order Hyphomicrobiales; family Phyllobacteriaceae; genus Mesorhizobium; species Mesorhizobium sp. PL10. The sequence continues at coordinate 6,231 of NZ_JBSKBR010000009.1, forward strand.
AAGGTGGCGCTGTCGGATGTTTCAGCCTCCTTCGTCATGGAGGAGATCAAGGAGACGACGGTCGTTCCGGTCGAATTGCGTTAGTCATCGTGACGCCGCAAAGAAAGGCGTTGATAGCGTGGCGGGCGAGTTGACTGAATCGCGGTTCGCGCCGATAGGATCGATTTTATGCGCGCAGCCCTCCAAAATTCCTCCGTCATTGGTCCCACTGTCGGCTTCGTTCGGTTGCCGCATGGTGAAGGGCTTCCCCTCCCCGCCTATGAAAGCACCGGTGCCGCCGGCATGGATCTGCGCGCCGCGGTGCCGGATGACCGGCCGCTGCTGATCCTGCCGGGCAAGCGCGCCCTGGTGCCGACCGGGCTGATCCTGGAAATTCCCGAAGGGATGGAAGGCCAGGTACGGCCACGCTCCGGCCTTGCCTTCAAGCACGGGCTGACCGTCCTCAACTCGCCAGGCACGGTCGACAGCGACTATCGCGGCGAGGTCAAGGTGCTGCTGGTCAACCTCGGTGACGAGGATTTCGCGGTGACGCGCGGCATGCGCATTGCCCAGATCGTGTTTGCCACGGTGACGCAGGCGACGGTCGAGGAGCGCAGCCTGGCCGGCGCAACGACGCGCGGCTCGGGCGGGTTCGGATCGACCGGCACCGCCTGAATGCTGGACCTTCCAAAACTGGTCATCTTCGACTGCGACGGGATCCTCGTCGACACCGAGAACCTCGCCAACCGGCGGCTGGCAGGGTGGTTGAGTGCGGCGGGCTTCGCCACCACCTTCGAATATTGCCGCAAGCATTTCTCCGGCCGCAGCATGGCTTCGGTGCAGATAGAGATCGAAGCTTCGACCGACGTCCGGCTCGGCGCCGATTTCGTCGATCGCTGGAACGCAGGTCTGCCGGATCTGTTCTCGCACGGCGTCGAGGCGATCCCTTACGTCCGCGACTTCATCGAAGTGGTGCGCGCGGCCGGCATCGCCTATTGCGTCGCCACGTCGGCGCGCATCTCGAAGATGCACATCACGCTCGGCCAGACCGGCCTGCTGCCGCTGTTCGAGCATGCAATGTTCTCGGCAACCATGGTCAGCCGCGGCAAGCCGTTTCCGGATCTGTTCCTGCATGCGGCAAAAACGATGGGCTTCGCGCCTGCCGACTGCATCGTCATCGAGGACAGCGTCGCTGGAACACAGGCAGGCATTGCCGCCGGCATGCGTGTCTACTCCTATCATGGCGATCCCTATTCCGACCGCGATGGCCTGGCCGACGCCGGTGGCGTCCTGTTCGACGACATGCGCGAACTGCCCGGATTGGTGCCGATCCACTGATCTGATTTCAGCGCGGTGACCCGGCTGTGCGATTGCGTTGCCCGTGCTAGCGTACCCGCTTCGAGGGGCGCTACTTCATGACTTCCAATTTGCTTCGACTGATCCTTGCTTGCCTGCTACTGCCATGGATTTGGGCGGCGGCAAGCGCGCAGGCTGTCAGCTTTCCCGAGCTGGACAGTGCCGTCCCCGGCCATAAGACCGTCACCTATCTCGACCTGGCAAAGCTGGTCATTCCAGACCTGTTGTTGAACGCTGACGGCTTTTATCACGGCGGCTTGCCGATCGAGATGCGCCACATCGAAGGGCCCGACAGCGGCGGCTCGCCGCCGGAAACATCGAGCCTGCCCAACGCTGCCGTGCTTGCGATCAGGACCGGCGGCAAGGACCGGCTGGCGATGCTCTACGACCTCGGCGACTCTCCAGATAGCGCCGAAGGCTATGCGGTGCTGGCGCTCTACGACATTGCGGCCAAGCCGGCGCTGCTCGACGCGGTCAACGTCGCCGTCGACCGCAGCACTTATTTTCGCGACCCGGGCAAGCTTTCTGTCGGTGCAGACGATGACGTCCTCATCACCATGAGCACGCATTTCAACTCGAGCCAGGGCTATGTGATCACGCCGCTGGTCATGGTGCGGGACGACAAATTCGAACTGGTCGACATGATCTATACCTTCGACGAGAACCTCTGCGCCTACAAACGCACGCAGGATGTCGCGTTCCAAACCATCGCTGACGGCCAGCCTTATGCCGCGATCAAGGTGACGGTAACCGATGCCACCGTGCCGAACGGCGAAAGCTGCGACGAGGCAACGCCGCCGCCGGCATCGCAGACCATTTCCGTCACCTACCACTGGGACGGGAAGACGTCGCGTTATGTCAAGGATTCCGACGCGCTGGACAAACTGGCAGCAGAGAACGCCAAACGCTTCTGAGCCAACCGCATTCGTTTGCCCGGCGCAAATCGGCGCGGTAGAATCCGCCGCACAATTCCACATAAGGGAAGCACCATGGACAAGGGCAAGATCTTTCGCGACCTGCACGCCTCGACCTTCGTCATGCCCAACCCATGGGATGTCGGCACGACCAAGCTTCTGGCATCCTTCGGCTTCAAGGCGCTGGCGACGACCAGCGCCGGCTTTGCCTTTTCGCGCGGCCTGCCCGACGGCGCAGTGACGTTCGAGGCGATGATCCACCATTGCCGCGAGGTGACGGCGGCAACCAGCCTGCCGGTCTCGGCCGATCTCGAGAAGGGCAAGGGCGACAGCGCGACGAGTGCCGCAGAGACGGTTTTTGCGGCCGAAGCGGCGGGGCTCGCCGGCTGCTCGATCGAGGACCATACGGGCGACCCCGACAAGCCGATCTACGATTTTTCACATGCCGTCGAGCGTGTCGCCGCGGCAGCCGAAGCCGCACGGGCGCTCAAGCACGATTTCGTCTTCACCGCGCGGGCCGAGAATTTCCTGTGGGGGAAGAATGACCTCGACGACACGATCAAACGGCTGCAGGCCTTCGAGAAGGCCGGCGCCGATGTGCTTTATGCGCCGGGCCTCAAAGATATCGAGACGATCCAGAAAGTCTGCTCGGCCGTGAACCGGCCGGTCAACATCATGGCAATGCCTGGCTTCACCATCGCGGATCTCGCCATGGCCGGAGTCAAGCGCGTTTCGCTCGGGCCGTGGCTGACCAATTTCGCCTTCGGAATGCTGGAAACGGCAGCGCGCGAGATCCAGCAGGACGGCACGTTCGGCTTTACCCGCGCCGCCATGCCATTCGGCAAGCTGCAGGCGCTGTTCTCCAAGTCTCCAACCTGAACGGGTCCCGGCGCATGACGCTCACCGTCGTCGACATGCACACCGGCAGCGAGCCGCTGAGGATCGTCACCTCCGGTTATCCTGATATCCCCAAGGGCACGATCCTGGAGAAGCGCGCCTATGTGCGCGACCATCTCGACCATTTGCGCAAGCTTTTGATCTTCGAGCCGCGCGGCCACTACGACATGTATGGCGCGCTGCTGGTGGAACCCGACCTGCCCGGCGCAGACCTCGCCGTGCTGTTCATGCACAATGAGGGCTATTCGACGATGTGCGGCCACGCCATCGTCGCGCTCGGCCGCTATGCCATCGACGAAGGGCTGGTGGCGAAACAGGAGCCAATCACGACCGTCAACATCGAGGCGCCATGCGGCCTGGTCGTCGCTTCGGTGGAGGCAGGGACGGCAAGGCCGGCGCCGTGTCGTTCGAGAGCGCGCCGGCATTCCTGTTTGCCCGTGACCAACAGATCGAATTGGCGGGATATGGCAGGATCATCTTCGACATTGCCTATGGCGGCGCCTTCTATGCGCTGGCCGACTGCCATCAATTCGGCCTGGAGTTCGGCCGCAACCGCGTGCGCGATTTCGTCGACGCGGCAACCGCTCTGACCGAGCGGCTGAAGGCCGACTTCCCGCTGTCGCATCCCGACCATGCCGATCTCGCTTTCCTTTACGGCACCATCCTGACCGACGGGCGCGATGCGTTTTCCGGCGAGACGACGAAAAATGTCTGCGTCTTTGCCGATGCCGAGGTCGACCGTTCGCCCACCGGCTCCGGCGTTACCGCGCGGCTGGCGGCGATGCGCGCCAAGGGCGAAATCGCTCTGGATCAGACGCGGACATTCGAAAGCATCGCCGGCTCGCGCTTTTCCGGCGCGGTGGCGCGCACGACCAAGGCCGGCCCGCATGACGCGATCATCGCTCGTGTCGGCGGCCGCGCCTATTATTCCAGTCGAGCCGAGTTCACTGTCGAACCGGACGACGAGTTGGGGCGCGGTTTTCTTCTGCGTTGAAAGACCTATCGCCTGGCGCTCTCCCGCGCGCCGATCGCCTTGTGCAGGTGCACCATCATGGCGGCGGCAAAGAGCGGCGTCAGCAGGTTAAGCAGCGGCACGGCGAGGAAGGCGGCAATCAACAGTCCGCCGAGGAACACCGTGCCGGCATATTTGCGGCGCAGCGCCTTGGCCTCGGCCTCGGGCCGAAAGCGCATGGCGGCGAATTCGAAGAATTCGCGCCCGAGCAGGTAGCCGTTGACGATGAAGAAGGCGGCGATGTTGACGCCTGGCACCAGCAGAAGGAGCAAGGCGATGATGTTGCCCAGGACGACGACGCCGAAGAATTTTATCGCCAGCGCCAGCGACTGCAGCGCCGGCACAGGTCGGCCGGGTGGGTCGGCGGGATAATCGGTGCGCTCCACCACTTCGGCGATGTCGTCGAGAAACAGGCCGGCGACGATTGCCGTCACCGGCGCGATCAGCAGCGCCATGCCGAAGGCGAGCACGATGGCCGCGACGATGCCGCCCAGCCAACCGGCCCAGGACGGCAGGCTGGGCAACAGTGCCTGAAGCCACGGCAAGGCCAGCCAGTCGACAAGACTTGTCAGCGCAAGCCACAAAGCCACAAGCACCAGTACGGTCAGTCCGAGCGTTTTGAGGAAAACCGCGCGGAATTCGGGAGAGAACAAACGGCTCAGGGCGGCGCGCGCAGCGTCGAAAATCACGGGCGACTCCAGCCTCGGGTCGAAACGGACACCTCCGAGATAGGCTGAGACTGCACGGGCCGCAAGGCAGCTAGCGCGCCAGCACCCGCGAGCGCGCGGGGATGGTCATTGCCGCGACACCGATGACGACGAAACCCATCCCCCAAAATACCGTCGGCCCCAGGCTTTCGCCAAGGAACAGGGCGCCGATGCCGACCCCAATCGGCACACGCAGATAGGCCTGCGATGTGGTGCCGACCGAGCCCAGCGTGTGGATGAGGCGGAAGAAGATGCAGAAGGCCAGCGCCGTCGAAAACACTGACAGCGCCAGCAAGGCCAGGATTGAGGCAGTCGATGGCGCCAGCGTCCACGGCTGGTCGACCACCAGGCTCAAGGGAACGAGGATGACTGCGCCGCACAGCATAGAACCGGCGGCCGGCAGCATCGGATCGAGTCCCCTGAAGCCGCGGCCGAAGATGGCGGCCCCGGCATAGCAGACCGTGGCTGCGACGACGGCAAGCTGCGCCCACAATTGATGGCCGAGACCGCCAAGCGCCTGGGTGCCGACGATCAGGCAAATGCCGGCTATGCCTGCGCCGACACCGAACAGCTTGCGTGCGGTCACCGGCTCGTGGCGGGTGATGAGCGCGGTCAGCAGGAAGGTGAAGATCGGCGATGTCGCGTTGAGGATGGTGGCCAGACCGGCATCGATGGAGCGCTCGGCGGCGGCGATCAGCGTGAACGGCACGACGCTGTTGAGGCAGGCCTGGACCATGAACCGCCACCAAGTCGCGCTGTCCTTCGGCATGGAGAGGCCGCGCCAGCGGATGAGCGCGAGCAGGATGCCGCCTGCGATAAGGGTCCGGGCGGCGATGAAGGTTATCGGCGGGATCGTCTCGACGCCGATCTTGATGAAGGTATAGGACGCGCCCCACAGTGCGGCCAGCAGGCCAAGCAGCGCCAGTTCGGTGGTCATGTCGATTTTTGTGGGCATGGCGGGTGCTTCCAGGACTTGATTTGAGGCCATGCTTGTAGGCGACGTGACGGTGAAATGCTTCGGCCACGGTCGAACTGTGATGGAGCCTCGCCCCGCGCACGCCCGCGCCGCGCCGCCTCCCGCCACACCGGCAAAAAGCGGAAATCGTTTGCCATTTTTCGGGGTGATGCTGTAGACCCGCGCGGGCGCGGCAAGAAGCCGGCTCGGTTCCCTAGAGCCGGATGGTTTCAGGTCTGTTCGACCTGAAATCTGAATCCGGCTCTAAATCTAAGAAATAAAGCATGATGTTCGCCCGAAAACCGCTTCACACTTTTCGGCATCATGCTTTGGGCGGAGACATTGATGCCGGATTATGACGTGCTTTGCATCGGCAATGCCATTGTCGACATCATCGCCCAGTGCGACGACGCTTTTCTCGAGACCAACGGCATCATCAAGGGTGCGATGAACCTCATCGACACCAGGCGCGCCGAGCTGCTCTACAGCCGCATGGGCCCGGCGATCGAGGCCTCGGGCGGCAGCGCCGGCAACACGGCGGCGGGCGTCGCCAGCTTCGGCGGCCGCGCCGCCTTCTTCGGCAAGGTGTCGAACGATCCGCTCGGCGAAATCTATGCCCATGACATCCATGCCCAGGGCGTCGCTTTCGACACCAGGCCGCTCGAAGGACAGCCGCCGACGGCGCGCTCGATGATCTTCGTCACCCCCGACGGCGAGCGTTCGATGAACACTTATCTCGGCGCCTGCGTCGAACTCGGCCCTGAGGACGTCGAGGCCGACAAGGCATCCGGCGCCAAGGTCACCTATTTCGAGGGCTATCTGTGGGATCCGCCGCGCGCCAAGGAGGCGATCCGGCAGACCGCGAAGCTTGCGCACGAGGCCGGACGCGAAGTGTCGATGACGCTGTCGGATTCGTTCTGCGTCGACCGCTACCGGGACGAGTTCCTCGAGCTGATGCGTTCGGGCACCGTCGACATCGTCTTTGCCAACAGCCACGAGATCAAGTCGCTCTACCAGACCAAATCCTTCGACGAGGCGCTGGAGGCGATCCGCCTGGATTGCAGAATAGCCGCGGTCACCCGCTCCGAAAAAGGTTCGGTCATCGTTCGCGGCGACGAGACCGTCACCATCCAGGCGACGAATATCCGCGAACTGGTCGACACGACCGGCGCCGGCGACCTCTATGCAGCCGGCTTCCTCTATGGCTATACGGCCGGCCGCAGCCTGAAGGATTGCGGCGACCTCGGCTCGCTCGCCGCCGGACTGGTGATCCAGCAGCTCGGGCCACGGCCGCGGCAGAACCTGCGCAGCGCGGCCCAACTGGCCGGGCTGCTGTAGTCCCGCTGCGTCACCTCGGAAGAGGCGTCAAACGACATCTCTGTCGTGCGCTTGTCACAGAGCAGACCTACACGCACAGTGAGGCGTCTCGCGGCTGACATTCGGGACGCCCCGCAGACAGTTGGGGTGTCAAATGCAAGACAGCAACCGTTCGGGTCGCTGCGGCTGTCGCCGCCGCGCTTTGTGCTCTCCGCTCTAGCCGTTCAACAACCGGCCGCAAGCTGGGAGGAGCGCGTGGCCAGCAAGACAGATGCATGACCCAATTTTACAATCCGACGGACGGGATCTCACAGGAAGCCTTGGCAGGGCTGGTCGCCGAGGCGGTCCAGCAGGCACTGGTCCAGCACGGCATAGCCCTGGACCCGCAGGCTCTGGCTTCAGCCGGCGCCATTGCCGGCAGCGCCGCGGCCGCGCTGACTTTCCTTTCGCAGACGCAGCGGCTGGCCATCGATACCGTCAGGGACGAATGGGGCTCGCTCGCCACCGAATTCGTCCAGTCGATGGCGGACAAGGCCGCGTGCCGGGGCACGGCGCCCAACAACGCGGCAACTGGCGCTGACAAAACGGCGTCGGCAGCCGCTCCAGACAAGGCTACATCTTCCCTGCCCGGAGAGCGGTCGCTGCAGTCGATGCTGATCGAAGACTGGGCGGGCGAGGTCGCCGGGTCGACCTATCTGGAAGAGAACTTCCGTATCCCACGCTCGACGCTGCATCGCTGGCAAAGGCGGGGCGAGGTCATTGCGCTGCGCAAGGGCGGCCGCAAGCATGTCTTCCCGCTGGCCCAGTTCGTCGACGGCAGGCCGGCCGCGGGGATAAGCGAGGTGCTGTCGGCGATCGCCAATCCAAGGCTTGCCTGGTTCTGGCTGAACCACGCCGCACCGGAACTTGGCGGCCGCATTCCGATCGAGATGCTCAAGCAGGACATGGTGCAGGAGGTCGTGTCGGCCGCGCGCGATTTCTCGCGGACCTGATTTTTCCACCTCAACCGTCGATCCGGATGTCGCGCCGTAGCGCGGCCCTGGTGGATTGATCCGCAGAGGAAAATAGCCGGTTAAATAAATTCACAAGCAGTCATAACCGCCATTTTGGCGCGATTATACTTTATATCTTCATATATCCGTGTCTCTTATGTCTCGTTTGTGCCATATGTGCCATCATGTCAGAACCGTGACGTGATAATTGCGCAACAATACTTTTTGAAGAGTCGAAAAACCGTTTTTACGACACAATCTCTGTTGATCGCCGCCGCTGTCTGGGTCATGTCGAGGGCGAGAGCACGGCGCGAAGCGCGGCTTTCAGCATGGGGTGAAGCGGCAGGCCTCAGAGCCATGTCCGACCTGATTTGAACCTTTGACTGGAGATTCAAGAAAATGAACATCAAGAGCCTTCTTCTCGGCTCCGCTGCGGCCCTGATCGCAGTATCCGGCGCGCGCGCCGCCGACGCGGTCGTCGTCGCCGAGCCGGAACCGGCCGAATACGTCAAGATTTGTGACGTTTACGGCGCCGGCTACTTCTACATCCCCGGCACCGAAACCTGCCTGCGCATCGGCGGCTATGTCCGTTATGACATCGGCGGCGGCGACGTCGGCTCGTTCGACGGTGCGACCAGCGACGACGTTGAGGATGGCAACAGCAACGACACCTGGCGCAAGAACACTCGCTTCACGCTGAGGACCTGGACCGGCCAGGAAACCGAACTCGGCACCTTGAAGACCTTCACGGAGACCCGCTTCAACTTCGGCAACCGTCAGGCTGATGTTGGCGCGGATGGCGAACCTCAAGGCGACATCAATGCGGCTGGCAATGCCGCCACCGTCTCGCTGCGCTACGCCTATATCCAGCTCGGTGGCCTGCGCGTCGGTAAGGACGACACGGCCTTCGATACGTTCACCAACTACGCTGGCGCCGTCATCCAGGATACGCTGGTCCCCTACGGCGGGCAGGAAAGCAACGTCGTCCAGTATTACTTTGACGTGGGCAACGGGTTCTCCGGAGTGATTTCGCTCGAAGAAGGCGCGGGCGCCGGCTCGGCTGGTGTCAGCGGTGTAGGCACTATCGACAGCTACGTTCCGCATGTCGTCGGCGGCTTGAAGTACAAGGGCGACTGGGGTTCGGTGTCGGGCGTCGTCGCCTATGACAGCAACTACGAGGAAGTGGCCGGCAAGGTTCGTTTGGACGTCAATGTCAGCAAGGAGTTCACGCTCTTTGTCATGGGTGGCTACGGCACCGACGACAACCTGACTGACACGACCTACGCTTTCCCGGCCAGCGGTCGCGGCTTCTACAAGCAGTGGGGCGGCAACTGGGCAATCTGGGGCGGCGGCACCTACAAGTTCAACGAAAAGACCGCGTTCAACGCCCAGGTGTCTTATGACGACTGGAAGAACCTCGGCATCGCTGCCAACGTTGCCTATACCGTTGTGCCCGGCTTTACGGTCACGGCTGAAGTCGATTACCTTAATGCCGGCAAGTTCGGCGACGCCGACTTCAACAACTGGACCAAGGCCACCAAGAAGAGCAACGTCGGCGGCATTCTTCGCTTCCAGCGCTCGTTCTGATCGAGTCTGATATCCTAACCGAGGGGCCTGCGGCATTGCCGCGGGCCTTTTTCATTTCAGCGCCACCTTCATGAATCCCTGGCTCGCCCACCACTTGCCGCGGTTCCGCGCGAAGCATCAGCAATCCCCTTGTTCGGGTGCTCTAAGCGGTCTTGCGAGCTCCCGCCCCCGACGGCGACGACGCCATTTCTTCGGCCATGACCAGCCGGTTGCGCCCGCTCTTTTTGCCGACATACATCAGCCGGTCGGCCAACGCGACCAGGGCGTCGCAATCGCCGGCTTCCGCCGGATACATGGCGACGCCGACAGTGCAGCCGACCTGGATGTCGCCGTTCGGCGCCGGCACCTTGATGCGCAGCCTCTCCAGAATGCGCTCGGCGACGCGCTCGGCCTTTTGCCTGGCCTGGTCCGCCTGCCCCGAAAACAGGAAGGCGAATTCATCGCCACCGAGCCGTGCCACGAAATCATCGCTCCGCAGGATGGTGCGAAGGTGGTTCGAAACACGCTGCAGCAGCGCGTCGCCGGCCTCATGGCCGAGCGTGTCGTTGACTTCCTTGAAGCGGTCGAGGTCGATGAACAGAAGACCGGCCGCCTCGCCGGTGGCACCGCAGCGGGCCACCACCGACCTCAACTCATTGTGGAAGGCGCGCCGGTTGGGCAGGTCGGTCAGCGCGTCATGGTTGGCCGAATGGTCGCTCTGCTGCTTGGCGAGCTCGATCTCGCGCTTTTGCACCGAGAGCTCCTCATTGGCGGCCTTGAGCTCCAGCAAAAGCTCGGCATTGAGGTCCTCGACCACCTTGCGGTCGCTGATGTCGACGACGAAACCTTCGAGAAACTCGAGCTCGCCGGCATCGTCCCAGACACCGCCGCCGATCTCGCGCACCCAAAGCGGTTCGCCGGCTTCAGGCACGATGCGGTAGTCGACATTCCAGTTGCAACGAGCCTCCAGCGCGGCGTCGACGGCGGCGTAGACGCCGGCAAGGTCATCCGGGTGGATGGCCGAGACATAGTCGCGCACGGCATTGTGGATGAAATCGCTTGGCCGATAGCCGCTGACGGTGAAGATGCCGTCGCTGATATAGAGCATGGTGTAGGACTGGTCGTTGCGGCAGCGGTAGAGATAACCGTCCATGCGGCCGGTGATGCTGAGCAGCGCGTCCAGGCGCTCGTCGTGGTAGACCCCCTGGCCGACCATGGATGCAGAAACCCCGTCATGCTTCATGGCCGCACCCCCGTTTGGCGGTCTGAACGCACCGAAGATGCCGTAACGGCAAGTCGGCAAGAGGTTCCCTATATCAGCTGAATCTTATCAATATGTTATGCCAAGAGCCGGGTGCGCTCCTGAGTCTGCGCCCCCCCGCTGGCCATCACCGGCTTTGCGTGTCTCTCAAGTCCCCGCCGTATAGGCCGCGATCGCCGCCATGTTCACGATGTCCGAGTCCTTCGCGTTCAGCGACACGATCTGCACCGGCTTGTTCAGCCCTACCAGCAGCGGGCCGATCACCGTCGAGCCGCCGAGCTCCTGCAGCATCTTGGTCGAGATCGAGGCCGAGTGGAACGCCGGCATGATCAGCACATTTGCCGGGCCTGTCAGCCTGATGAACGGATATTGCGCCATTGCGCGCGCATTCAGGGCCACATCGGCGGCCATCTCGCCGTCGTACTCGAAATCAACACGCCGCTTGTCGAGGATGCGTACCGCTTCCTGCACCCGCTCGGAGCGCTCGCCCTGCGGATGGCCGAAGGTGGAATAGGCGAGCATGGCGAGCCGCGGCTCGTAACCCATGCGGCGGGCAAAGCCTGCGGCTTCCTCGGCGATGTCGGCGATCTGCTCTGCATTGGGCATGTCGTGCACGGCGGTGTCGGCGACGAGCACGGTCCTGCCGCGCGCGAGCACGATCGACACGCCGATGACGCGGTGGCCGGGCTTGGCATCGATGATGCGCCTGATATCGTCGAGCGCGGTGGAATAGTTGCGGGTGACGCCGGTGACGATGCCGTCGGCGTCGCCCAGCGCCACCATGCAGGCGGCGAAATGATTGCGGTCGTTGTTGATCAGCCGCTGGCAGTCACGAAACAGGAAGCCTTTGCGCTGCAGGCGCTCATAGAGATAGTCGGTGTAGATGCCGTTGCGGCGCGACAGCCTGGCATTGATGATCTCGATGCCCTGCTTGTTCAAGTCGATACCGGCGTGCCTGGCGTTCTCCTTGATGATGTCGTCGCGGCCGAGCAGGATCGCGGTGCCCAGCTTCTGGTTCACATAGGAGACAGCGGCCCGCATCACCTGCTCCTCCTCGCCCTCGGCGAAGACAATGCGCTTGGGCTGGCGGCGGACGCGGTCGTAGATCCGCTGCAAGGTCGAAGCGATCGGGTCGCGGCGGGCGGACAGCTCCTGCGCATAGCGGTCGAGATCGAGGATCGGCTTGCGGGCGACGCCCGACTCCATCGCGGCCTTGGCCACCGCGAGCGGGATGGCCGAGATCAGGCGCGGATCGAACGGCACCGGGATGATGTAGTTGGGGCCGAATTTCGGCCGGTTGCCCTGATAGGCGGCGGCGACATCGTCGGGCACGTCCTTGCGCGCCAGTTCGGCCAGCGCACGCGCGGCAGCGATCTTCATGTCGTCATTGATGGTGGTGGCCCTGACATCCAGCGCACCGCGGAAGATGTAAGGGAAGCCGAGCACATTGTTGACCTGGTTCGGATAGTCGGAACGCCCGGTGGCCATGATAGCGTCGGTGCGGATCTCGGCCACTTCCTCCGGCGTGATCTCCGGGTCGGGATTGGCCATGGCGAAGATGATCGGGTTCTTGGCCATCGACTGCACCATCTTGGTGGTCAGCGCGCCCTTGGCCGACAGGCCGAGGAAGACATCGGCGCCATCCAGCGCCTCGGCCAGGCTGCGCGTATCGGTCTTGACCGCATGCGCCGACTTCCACTGGTTCATGCCCTCGGTGCGGCCCTGGAAGACCACGCCCTTGGTGTCGCACAGGATGATGTTTTCCGGCGCAAACCCCATCGCCTTCATCAGTTCGATGCAGGCGATGCCGGCGGCACCGGCTCCGTTGCAGACCATCTTCGTGGTCTTCATGTCGCGGCCGGTGATCTCCAGCGCGTTGAGCAGCCCGGCGGCGGAGATGATGGCGGTGCCGTGCTGGTCGTCATGGAAGACCGGGATGTCCATCAATTCGCGCAGGCGCTGCTCGATGATGAAGCACTCCGGCGCCTTGATGTCTTCCAGATTGATGCCGCCAAAGGACGGCCCGAGGAAGCGCACGCAATTGATGAACTCATCGGCATCCTCGGTGTCGACTTCGAGATCGATGGAATCGACATCGGCGAAGCGCTTGAACAGCACCGCCTTGCCTTCCATCACCGGCTTGGACGCGAGCGCACCGAGATTGCCGAGGCCGAGAATCGCGGTGCCGTTGGAAATGACGGCGACCATGTTGCCGCGCGTCGTATAGTCGAAGGCGCGGCTGGGGTCCTCGGCGATGGCCAGAACGGGAACCGCAACGCCCGGCGAATAGGCGAGGCTCAAATCGCGCTGCGTCGCCATCGGCTTGGTGGCGACGACCTCCAGCTTGCCGGGACGGCCCATGGCGTGGAATTCCAGCGCCTCCTGGGCGCTGACGGACGGGCCGCTGTTTTCGGTTTTCTTGGCCATGATGCTCTTGATTTCCTCGCCGGTGCCGCACCCTTGAGACGGGCGCTCTTTATCTAGACAAAGGACTAAGGCCACAGGCCACGGCTGTAAACCGCCAAGCACGGCAAAGCTGGCTCAACGCCGACGAGGCTCTCCATGAGGGATGTCACGTCGAGACGTGCTCTATGATCTCACGCGCATGCTGGCGCGCGCTTGCCCATCGGCGCAGCGTCCTTGTCCCGGGAAAGGGCCATTGCGAAAGCGGCGGCTCCTTGCTTCCCATCCGCTCCTGCAGCGCCGACAGGAACTCCATGAGTTCGCGCCTCTGCGGCCATATCTTGGCCATGGTGCGGCTGCGGATCTCCTCGCGAGGAATGGCCCGGTCGCGCAGCGTTTCGACCGCGCGGCGGATCGCTGCCGGCTCCGGCTCGGCGACGATGCAATAGTCCGGGTCGAAAAAGACATCACGGCCGCCGAGGCTTGGTGTGCTCACCACAGGCAAGCCGGCCATCATATATTCCATGCTTGAGCACATCGCGCCTTCGACGGCGGACAGACAGAGGCCGACAGCGGCCTGGTTGTAGGCACGATTGACCTCCTGCGGAGCCAGCCGCTCGGTCAGCCCGTTGACGATCGGATTGGCGATACGATGCAATGGCGATTGCGCCTGGAGCCGCCGGATGAAGGCACGGTCGCCCGCCGGCGGCAATTCGCCGATCGACACGGTGATGTGGAGCAGCCTTTCGATGTCGAAGGAAAGATAATGTCGCTTGGTGTGCGAGATGCGGCCATTGTAGACGGCGTCGAATGCGACCGGGACATCCGGCAATGGCCGAAAAATGTGCTCGGAGACCATCAGATTGTGGTTGGAGAAGATTGCGTTGCCGCCAACCGCGCTGACCAGGCGCCGCTCCTCCTCGGTGTTGCAAAGGAAGATCAGCTCGTGCAGCGGAAAGCGTTCGCGATACCAGGCCAGATCCCTGCCTAGTTTCGCCACGGTGTGTGGCCGCTCGAGCGTCCAGCTTGGCATCATGAGAAAGGCAGCACGCCGCGAAGCCAGGCGCCGGCCAATGGCCACGACGGAGGCCAGCGGCCGCGGACCGCCGATCGGCGTGTAGATCACCAGCGGGTCATGGCTGAGCATGTGGACCGCAACCTGTCGGCCGCCATCGAGACCGGAGAGCAAGCCGTCGACGGGCAGCAGGAAGGGAAGCCGCTTGCGCGTCGCATCACGCAGCCTGCCCACGGTGCGATTGCCGAGCAATGCCGCCTTGATCCGCAGGCGCTCATAGGGCGAGGCGGTCGAGGCTACCATCTCCTCGGGGGTCTCGTGCCCGTCCTTGTCCATAAGCCCTCCGTCACTGCGACCAGTATTGCGGATCGTGGCGTCAGGCAATCCGATGCCAGGTGGCGGCATGAAAGCGCTTTCCCCTGCTTTTCGAGTGCCCGGCATTAAACCGCACCGCTACATCTGCTAGCGTCCCCGCATGAATATGCACATGCCAACCGACCCCGATGCCAACGAGACAACCACACCGGCACCAGCCAGTGCCGCCGTGACGCCGATGATGGAGCAGTTCATCGAGATCAAGGCGGCGAACCCGGATTCGCTGCTGTTCTACCGCATGGGCGATTTCTACGAACTGTTTTTCGACGACGCGGAGAAGGCGAGCCGGGCTCTGGGCATCGTCTTGACCAAGCGCGGCAAGCATCAAGGCCACGACATTCCGATGTGCGGCGTGCCGGTGCACGCGGCCGACGATTATCTGCAGAAGCTGATTGGCCAGGGTTTTCGCGTTGCCGTCTGCGAACAGATCGAGGATCCGGCGGAAGCAAAGAAGCGCGGCGGCAAATCAGTGGTGCGCCGCGATGTTGTGCGGCTGGTGACGCCCGGCACCATCACCGAGGACAAATTGCTGGCACCGTCGGAATCGAGCTTCCTGATGGCGCTGGGACGGGTGAAGGGCGGCAGCAGCGATCACGCCTTTGCGTTGGCCTGGATCGAGATCTCGACCGGCATCTTCCGCGTTGCCGAAACTACGGCCGACCGGCTGCTGGCCGATGTGTTTCGCGTCGATCCGCGCGAGCTGATCGTCGCCGAGCCGGTGTTTTACGATCCCGAGTTGAAGCCGGTGTTCGACGTCATCGGCCGCGTCGCCAGTCCGCAGCCGCCATCGCTGTTCGATTCGGCCTCGGCCGCGGGCCGCATCGCGCGCTTCTTCGAGGTGGCGACGCCGGATAGCTTTGGCGCCTTCTCGCGCGCCGAACTGTCGGCGATCTCCGGCGTGATCGCCTATGTCGAAAAGACACAGAAGGCCGAGCGGCCGCCGCTGTCGCGCCCCGAACGCGAGGAGCAGGGATCGACGCTGTTCATCGATCCGGCGACACGCGGCAATCTGGAGCTTTTGCGCACGTTGTCCGGCAGCCGCGAGGGTTCGCTGTTCAAGGCCATCGACCGCACGGTGACCGGCGGCGGCGCGAGGCTGCTTGCCGACCGGCTGATGGCGCCACTGACCGATCCGGCGGCGATCGGCGCCAGGCTCGATTCGGTGTCGTTCTTCCGCGCCGAGACTCAGATTTCCCAGGCGGTGCGGGCCAGCCTGAAGAGCGTCGCCGACATGCCACGGGCGCTGTCGCGGCTGGCGCTCAACCGCGGCGGTCCGCGCGACCTCGGCGCGTTGCGCGCCGGTTTCGAGGCGGCCGGTGCGATCGCCGAAATCTTCGCAGCAACGACCCTGCCGGAGGAGCTGGCGAACGCACTCGCCGCCATCCGGGCGCTGCCCGCGGCACTCGCCCAACATCTCACGCAAGCACTCGGCGACGAGTTGCCGTTGCTCCGGCGCGACGGCGGCTTCGTGCGCGGCGGCTACCACCCCGAGCTCGACGAGATGCGGGCCTTGCGCGATGAGTCTCGCAAGGTGATAGCCGGGCTAGAGCGCTCGCTGATTGAGGAGACCGGCATTCGCTCGCTGAAAATCCGACATAACAATGTGCTGGGTTATTACATCGAGGTGACCGCCAACCACCATTCGATCATGACCGGCAGCGACGGCGCCAAAGCGCGCTTCATCCATCGCCAGACCATGGCCAACGCCATGCGCTTCACCACGACCGAGCTTGCAGAACTCGAGACCAAGATCGCCAATGCCGCCGACCGGGCGCTCAGCATCGAGCTTGCCGCTTTCGACACGCTGACGACTGAGGTTGTCGGCGAGGCGCAGAATATCCGCGCAGGTGCGGATGCGCTGGCCGTGCTCGACGTGTCGGCGGCGCTTGCGCTTTTGTCGGAGAGCGAAGCCTGGTGCCGGCCGCTGGTCGATTCCAGCCTTGCCTTCGACATTTCAGGCGGACGGCATCCGGTGGTGGAACAGGCGCTGCGCCGTTCGGGCGAAGGGCCGTTCGTTGCCAATGATTGCGATCTGTCGCCGCAAGGCGGTGCCAAGACCGGCGCCATTTGGCTGCTCACCGGCCCCAATATGGGCGGCAAGTCGACGTTCCTGCGGCAAAATGCACTGATTGCTATCCTGGCCCAGACCGGCTCCTTCGTGCCGGCAACGTCGGCCCATATCGGCGTCGTCGACCGGCTTTTTTCGCGCGTCGGCGCCTCGGACGATCTGGCGCGCGGCCGCTCGACCTTCATGGTCGAGATGGTCGAGACGGCGGCGATCCTCAACCAGGCCGGCGAACGAGCATTGGTGATCCTGGACGAGATCGGTCGCGGCACCGCAACGTTCGACGGCCTGTCGATTGCCTGGGCGGCCGTCGAGTACCTGCATGAGAAGAACCGCTGCCGCGCGATCTTCGCCACCCATTTCCATGAAATGACGGCGCTCTCCGGCAAGCTGCCTCGCCTCTCCAATGTCACCATGCGGGTCAAGGAATGGGAAGGCGACGTCGTCTTCCTGCACGAGGTCGGCAAGGGTGCCGCCGACCGCTCCTACGGTGTGCAGGTGGCCCGTCTTGCCGGCTTGCCGGAAGCGGTGGTCGGCCGCGCGAAGGAGGTGCTGCACCAGCTTGAGGAAGGCGAAGTCTCAGGCAAGGCCAACCGGCTGGTCGACGATCTGCCGCTGTTTTCGGTGGCGGTGAAGCGAGAGGCGCCAAAGCCCGCGAAGAGCGACGCATTGGGCACCGCACTCGGTGAGATCAACCCGGATGAGATGACGCCGCGCGAAGCGCTGGAAGCGCTCTACAGACTGAAGGGGCTGGCGGGAAAGCCTTAGCGCGCGTCGAAACTTGACTCGATTGTACCAATCGGTACAATTCTCACCATCGCCTTTGCCGATGGGAGAATTTTATGAGCCGTCCGCCCTTGCCGCCATTCACGGCCGAAACGGCAGCGCAAAAGGCGCGCCTGGCCGAGGACGCCTGGAACAGCCGCGACCCCGAGCGTGTTTCGCTCGCCTACACAGAGGACAGCACCTGGCGGAACCGGGCTGAATTCGTCTCGGGCCGCGGCGAGATCGTCGGCTTCTTGAAGCGCAAATGGGCGCGCGAGTTGGACTATCGACTCATCAAGGAGGTCTGGACCTGGCACGACAACCGCATCGCGGTGCGCTTTGCCTATGAATGGCGCGACGACAGCGGCCACTGGTTCCGCTCCTACGGCAACGAGAATTGGGAGTTCGACGCGGCCGGGTTGATGCGCCGGCGCGTCGCCAGCATCAACGACCTGCCGATCACTGAGGCCGAGCGCAAGTATCATTGGCCGCTCGGCCGCCGGCCCGACGACCATCCCGGCCTGACCGAACTCGGACTCTAGAGCATGATCCCGAGAAGTGTGTCGCGGTTTTCAGTGAAGATCATGCTCGAGCGGAAAGACTAAGCGCATGCGCAGGATCGCGCCCGATCGCGCCGACCTGCTGGCCACAATCGGCGAGGTTTTCCGCGAGCACGGCTATGAAGGGGCGAGCCTGGCGTTGATCGGCGCGGCGACCGGCTTAGGCAAAGGCAGCCTCTATCACTTCTTTCCCTTAGGGAAGGAAGAGATGGCGGCGGCCGTCATCGCCCATATAGACGGTTGGTTCGAGGAGAATGTCTTCGTGCCGCTGCAGGACAAAGCCGACCCGCACGCCGGCATCGAGCGCATGCTCACGGCGACCGACAGCTATTTCCGCTCCGGTCGCCGGGTCTGCCTGATCGGCGCCTTCGCGCTGGACGAGTCGCGCGACCTCTTTGCCAAGGCGATCAAAAGCTATTTCAGCCGTTGGGTAGCGTGCCTGGCGCAAGCGCTCGCCCGTATCGGCCACGAGCCGGCCAAGGTGGACGAACTCGCCGAAGAAACGGTCGGCGCCATCCAGGGCGCGCTGACGCTGGCGCACGCCTTCGACGACACGGCGGTCTTTTCGCGCGCGCTGCAACGGGCGCGGGCGGCGCTGGAATTGTCGTCCGGTTAGATCATCTCCAGCCCACGCTTGCGGGTCGGCGGCGGGAAGGCGCGGTCGAGTTCGGCGAGGTCTTCGCCGGTAAGCTTGATGTCGAGCGCAGCGACATTCTGACGGACATGGTCCTGGCTGCTGGCCTTCGGGATGGCAATGACGCCGGGCTGCGCCATCACCCAAGCCAGCGCGATCTGCGCCGCCGTGGCGTTGTGGCGGGCGGCAACAGCATCAAGCCTGGAATTGCGCGCCAAGGCGCCCTGCTCCACCGGCGAATAGGCCATCAGCGGGATGCCGCGCTGGTGGCTCCATGGGGCAAGGTCGAATTCGGGGCCGCGCCGCGACAGATTGTAAAGGACCTGATTGGTCTGGACGTTGTCGCCCGAGCGCAGCCCGGTCAGCTCCTCCATCTCGTCGGTGTCGAAATTGCTGACACCCCAGTGGCGGATCTTGCCGGCCTTCTTCAACGCCTCGAAAGCGTCGACCGTCTCAGCCAAGGGAACGCTGCCCGGCCAGTGCAGGAGATAGAGATCGATGCGGTCGGTGCGCAGCCGCTTCAGGCTGTTTTCGCAGGCCCGCGCCACGCCGGCGCGCGAGGCATTCGACGGCAGCACCTTGGAGATGACGAAGAGCTCGTCCCGGCGGCCGGCAATGGCCTCCGCCACCACCTCCTCGGCGCCGCCACTGGCATACATTTCGGCGGTGTCGATCAGCGTCATGCCAAGATCGAACC
This sequence comes from Mesorhizobium sp. PL10, assembly GCF_053714315.1. Taxonomy (NCBI): domain Bacteria; kingdom Pseudomonadati; phylum Pseudomonadota; class Alphaproteobacteria; order Hyphomicrobiales; family Phyllobacteriaceae; genus Mesorhizobium; species Mesorhizobium sp. PL10. The sequence continues at coordinate 25,701 of NZ_JBSKBR010000009.1, forward strand.
CAAGCTTCAGGGCGTTGACCTCACCAGCACGGCGACGGGCATCCTCGCCCATCTTCCACGTACCCTGTCCCAGCACCTGGACGGCCTCGCCCGAAGGCAGCGTGGTGGTTCTTATCGTCGTGGGCATGGGGGCTCCCGGGCTGGCGCGGTCGACGCGCATGGCATCATAAACGCAAGGGGAAATCCAGAATTGATCCTGGAGTCTCGCTCCCGCTCGCTGCTGCCCTACTTCGCCGGATGAGCGGCGAGCCAGGCTTGCATCTGCTTGATCTCGGCTTCCTGCGCGGCGATCACGCCTTCCGCCAGCTTGCGGATTTCAGGATCCTTGCCGTTGGCTAGTTCCACCTTGGCCATGTCGATCGCGCCCTGATGATGCGGGATCATGCCGCGCACGAAATCGACATCGGCATTGCCGGTATATTCCGAGGCCATCATGTCGGCATGCATCTTGTCCATCGCCGCCTTGTAACCTTCGGTCGATGGACTGGTCGCGTCTGTCGCCATCGCGCCCATGTCGTGTTTCATCTCCTCGGATTGCGCCGGAACGCTTTCGAGGAAAACCGCGAGCAGCATTCCCGCCGCCATCAGCAAAAGCACGATCTTTTTAGCCAAGGTCATCCATGATCTCCTGTTGATTGGACTTCGTATTTGGGGCTTTGCTCAGAGTTTCAACGTCCTGAGCCGCAATGCGTTGGCGATGACGGAAACCGAAGACAGGCTCATCGCTGCGGCCGCCAACATCGGCGACAAAAGCGTGCCGGTGAGCGGATACAGCACACCGGCGGCAACCGGCACGCCAAGCACATTGTAAAGGAAGGCGAAGACCAGGTTCTGGCGGATGTTGCGGATCGTCGCCTGGGCGAGCGTTCGCGCCCGAACGATGCCGTTGAGGTCGCCCTTGACCAGCGTGATCCCCGCGCTTTCGACGGCGACATCGGCGCCGGTGCCCATGGCGATGCCGACATCGGCGGCGGCCAAGGCCGGCGCATCGTTGACGCCGTCGCCGGCCATGGCGACGCCGGCACCGTTCGCGCGCAGTTCCTCGGCAAGGGCAGCCTTTTGTTCCGGCAGCAGGCCAGCGCGCACTTCGTCGATGCCGAGGCTTTTGGCGATGGCGCGCGCCGTGCGCTCATTGTCACCGGTCGCCATGATGATCCGCAGGCCCCTGTCATGAAGCGCTCGGATCGCCTCGGCAGTCGTTGCCTTGACCGGATCGGCGACGGCGACGATGCCGGCCAGCCTGTTGTCCACGGCAACGAACATCGCGGTCTTGCCTTCGGCCTGCAGAGCCTCGGCTTTGGCCGACAGGGAAGCGGTATCGATGCCGAGATCGGCCATCATGGCGGCGTTGCCGAGTGCGACCTTCCTGCCCGAGACCGTGCCGGACACGCCCTTGCCGGTGACGGCTTCGAAGCCACTGGCCTTTTCGATTGTCAGGCCACGCTCACCGGCGCCGCCGACGATGGCCTCGGCAAGCGGGTGCTCCGAGCCCTTTTCCAGGCCGGCGGCGAGCGTCAGCAACTCATTCTCCGAGAGGCCTTCGGCAGCGACGACATCGGTCAAGCGAGGCTTGCCTTCGGTCAAGGTGCCGGTCTTGTCGACGATCAGCGTGTCGACTGAGGCAAAACGTTCGAGCGCGGCGGCTTCCTTGATCAGCACGCCGGCGTGCGCCCCGCGTCCGGTCGCGGTCATGATCGACATCGGCGTCGCCAGTCCGAGCGCGCAGGGACAGGCGATGATCAGCACCGAGACTGCCGAGACGATGGCGAAGATCAGGCTGGGCTCGGGGCCGAAGACCGCCCAGGCGCCAAAGGCGGCAAGCGCGACCAGCACGACGGCGGGCACGAAGTAGAAGGAGACACGGTCGGCCAGGCCCTGAATTGGGGCGCGCGAGCGCTGCGCCTTAGCGACCAGTTCGACGATGCGGGCCAGCGTGGTCTCGGCGCCGACCTTTTCGGCACGCATGATCAGCGAACCGTTCTTATTCAGCGTGCCGCCGGTCAAGGCATCGCCTTGCGTCTTTTCGACCGGCAGCGGCTCGCCCGAGATCATCGATTCGTCGATGGAAGAACGGCCTTCTGTTACGACGCCGTCGACCGGCACGGCATCGCCCGGACGGATGCGCAGCCGGTCGCCGGCCTTGACCGTATCGAGCGGCACGTCGGTCTCGGAGCCGTCGTCACCGATCAGCCGTGCCGTCTTCGGCGCCAGGTCGAGCAGGGCGCGGATGGCCGAGCCGGTCTTCTCACGTGCCCGCAATTCGAGTACCTGGCCGAGGAACACCAGCGCGACGATGACCGCCGCTGCCTCGAAATAGACCGGCACGCTGCCGCCATGGCCGCGGAACTGGTGCGGAAAGATATCCGGAAACAGCGTGGCGACGACGCTGTAGAGATAGGCAGCGCCAACACCCAGCGAAATCAGCGTCCACATATTGGGGCTGCGGTTGACGACCGAGTCCCAGCCGCGATGGAAGAAGGGAAGCGCCGCCCACAGCACCACCGGGCTCGCCAACGCCAGTTCTAGCCAGACCATCGTGCGCTCGTCGACAAAGGCCTGGACGGTCAGGCCGAACATCGGCGCCATTGCGACGATCAGCAGCGGCACGGACAGCACCGCACTGACCCAGAAGCGCCTGGTGAAGTCGATCAGTTCGGGGTTCGGGCCCTCATCGCCGGTGGGAACACCCATCGGCTCCAGCGCCATGCCGCAGATCGGGCACGAGCCGGGCTTGTCGCGGATGATCTCGGGATGCATGGGGCAGGTGTATTGCGTGCCTTTGGGCATTGGCGACGGCGCCGGCCTGTCGCCGAGATATTTCTGCGGTTCGGCCTCGAACTTTGCCTGGCAGCCGGCCGAGCAGAAATAGAAACCCTGACCTTCGTGGCGAGAAAAATGCTTCGCAGTGGCGCGGTCGACGCTCATGCCGCAGACAGGGTCGGTGGCGGTCAGGTATTTTTCGGGCGCAGCGACGAATTTCGTACGGCACGCCTCACTGCAGAAGTGAAAGAGACGGCCGCCAGGCCCGGCCGTCGGTTTGCCGGCGGCCGGATCGACGAGCATGCCGCAGACAGGATCGCGCACCACGGCCTCGGCGGCCGGCGCTGCCGACTTTGCCGCACAGCAGCCGCCATCGGCCGTGTGCGCGTGGTGGTGATGCTCGGAATGCGCCATCGAATAAATGCCTTCATGCCTGTCTGAATGCGGAGGTAGTGCTTCCAGTAACTGGAAGGTCAAGGGGCGATTTCGACTTTCGATCATGGCCGCCATCGGGCGGCATGGAGGGAAAAATCGCTTACGCAATTTCTTTCCCATGTTATGGACGCCACCACCCGCGTCCCACTGCATCGATCCCACCCGAATGAAATGCCTGGTTATCAATCTCGATCGGTCCCGCGACCGCCTCGCCCATGTGACGGCCGAGTTCGCCCGCATTGGCGTCGCCTTTGAACGGGTCACCGCCATCGACGCGCGCGATCGGCCCGATCTGGACGAAATGACGCAGGGCAAGAAGCATTTGCGTATGGCCGACGGCGAGATCGCTTGCCTGCTCAGCCATAAGCAATGCTGGTCGATCATCGCGGCAGGCGATGACGACTATGGCGCCATCTTCGAGGACGACATCGTCTTCGCCGACAAGGCTGGCCAATTGCTTGCCGGTGCCGGCTGGATCCCCGCCGATGCCGACATCGTCAAATTGGAAACGTTCTTCAATCGAACCGTGATTTCACGCAAGCAACTTGCCTGTGGCCACGGTTTTTCTGCGAGCAGGCTACACGCCGTCCATATCGGCACGGCCGGGTACATCGTGTCGAGACAGGCTGCACGAGACCTCATCGAGGCGACGAATGAGATCACCATCCCCGTCGATCACCTCGTCTTCAATCCGCGTTTTGCGACCTGGTCCCGCGACGTCATTTATCAGCTTGTGCCGGCTTTGTGCCTGCAGGCTCAGTTCCTTGGCGGCGGACCGGTGCGATTGCCGAGCCTGCTCAGGCAGGAGCGCACAGAGGAAAGGGCGGCAAGCGGGATGGGCAAGAAACGCCACAAGCCGATTGCGGCCAAGGTTGGGATCGAGATAAGGCGACTAGCTAGGCAAATCATCGATCTCTTCCGGTTACGGCGGGAGAAAATCATCCCCTTCAGGTATCGGGGCCGACGCGTCCGTCCGCCCCATACCCAGCACCGTGAAAACGCGCTATAGACGCCGCGCAAAAGGCGAGACCAACCGGCATATATGGCAAAAATTTCCCTCAAGCTCGACGAGCTGATCGATAGCGAGGCGCTGCGCCGCGAGATGACGGCGCTGACCTCGGCCCGCAACGGCGCCGAGCCCGGCGCGCGCGTCGGCGCGCTGCGGTTGCTGAAGGGCCGGCTAACCGAGGGCCGCAAGGTCGCCGAACGCATGCTGATGGACGACGGCAGCGGCGCGGCCTGTGCTGCCCGGCTGTCGCATCTCATGGACGAGATCATCCGCGCCCTCTACGAGTTCGCCGCTACCCACGTCTACCGGGTGAAAAACCCGTCGACCGCCGAGCGCATGGCCGTCGTCGCCGTCGGCGGCTATGGCCGCGGCACGCTGGCGCCCGGGTCCGACATCGATTTGTTGTTCCTGCTGCCCTACAAGCAGACGCCGTGGGGCGAACAGATCGTCGAATACATGCTCTACATGCTGTGGGACCTCGGACTGAAGGTCGGCCACGCCACCCGCAACATCGAGGAGTGCCTCAGGTTGTCGCGCAGCGACATTACCATCCGCACCTCGATCCTGGATGCGCGGTTCCTGTGGGGTGAGCAGAAACTCTTCGACGAATTGCTGACCCGCTTCGACCACGAAGTGGTGCGCACCACCGGACCTGAATATGTGCAGGCCAAGCTCGCCGAGCGCGACGAGCGCCATGCCAAGGCAGGCGAAAGCCGCTATCTGGTCGAGCCCAACGTCAAGGACGGCAAGGGCGGCCTGCGCGATTTGCAGACGCTGTTCTGGATCGCGAAATACTTTTATCGCGTGCGCACCGGCGAGGAGTTGGTCGACAAGGCCGTTTTCACCGAGGCCGAATACAGGGAATTCCTCAAGGCCGAGGACTTTCTGTGGGCGGTGCGCTGCCACATGCATTTCCTCACCGGAAAGCCGGAGGAACGGCTGCATTTCGACATTCAGCGCGAAATCGCCGAGCGTCTCGGTTACACCACCCATCCCGGCCTTTCGGCGGTCGAGCGCTTCATGAAGCACTATTTTCTCGTCGCCAAGGATGTCGGCGACTTGACCCGCATCTTCTGCGCCGCGCTCGAGGAAGAGCAGGCCAAGCACGTGCCGGGCTTCAACCGCATCTTCCTCACCTTCCAGCGCCGCAAGCGCAAGCTGGCCGGCACGTCGGATTTCATCGTCGACAACCACCGCATCAACGTCGCCGACGACACAGTATTCGAGCGCGACCCGGTCAACCTGCTCAGGTTGTTCTGGTTCGCCGACAAGCACGGGCTGGAATTCCACCCCGATGCGCTGAAGCTGCTCACCCGTTCGCTCGGTCTGGTCAACAAGTCGCTGCGGCGCGACGTCGAAGCCAACCGGCTGTTCCTCGACATCCTGACATCGGACCGCAACGCCGAGCTCAATCTGCGGCGCATGAACGAGGCCGGCCTGCTCGGCAAGCTGATCCCCGACTTCGGCAAGATCGTCGCCATGATGCAGTTCTCGATGTACCACCACTATACGGTGGACGAGCACCTGATCCGCTGCATCGGCGTGCTGGCCGAGATCGAGCGCGGTGACGGCGAAAAGGTGCATCCGCTGTCGCACACGCTGATGCCGGGGCTGAAGAAGAGCCGCGAGGCACTCTATGTCGCCGTGCTCTTGCATGACATCGCCAAGGGCAGGCCGGAGGATCACTCCGAGGCCGGCGCCAGGATAGCGCGGCGCATCTGCCCGCATATGGGCCTGTCGGCTGCCGACACAGAGACCGTCGCCTGGCTGGTCGAGAACCATCTCGTCATGTCGATGACGGCGCAGACCCGCGACCTCAACGACCGCAAGACGATCGAGGATTTCGCCGCGATCGTGCAGTCGGTCGAACGGCTGAAGTTGCTTCTGGTCCTCACCGTCTGCGACATCAGAGGCGTCGGGCCGGGCGTGTGGAACGGCTGGAAGGGCCAGCTTCTGCGCACGCTCTACTACGAGACCGAGCTCTTGTTGACCGGCGGCTTTTCGGAAGTGTCGCGCGCCCAGCGGACGGCCGCCGCGCGCGAACGGCTGGCCGAAGCACTGACCGCCTGGCCGGACAAGGCGCGCAAGCGCTATGTCGGTCTGCACTACGAGAATTACCTCCTGACCGTCGATCTTGCCGATCAGCTGCGCCACGCCGAATTCATCCGCGAGGCGGACGCGGCGGGCAAGAAGCTCGCCACCGTGGTCAGGACCCACCAGTTCGAGGCGGTGACCGAGATCACCGTTTTGGCGCAGGACCATCCGCGCCTGCTCTCTGTCATTGCCGGGGCCTGTGCGGGGGCCGGCGGCAACATCGTCGACGCGCAGATCTTCACCACATCCGACGGCCGCGCGCTGGACATCATCCTGATCTCGAGGGAGTTCGACCGCGACGAGGATGAGCGCCGCCGCGCCGAGCGCGTCGGCAGGCTGATCGAGGACGTGCTGTCGGGCAAGAGCTGGCTGCCGGAGATGATCGAGAAGCGCACCAGGCCGAAGCGCGGCGCCAAGGTGTTCAAGATTCCGCCGCGCGCCGAAATCCGCAACACGCTGTCGAACCGCTTCTCGGTGATCGAGGTCGAAGGGCTGGACCGGCCGGGCCTGTTGTCGGAGATCACCGGCGCGCTGTCGGATCTGTCACTCGACATCGCCTCGGCCCACATCACCACCTTCGGCGAAAAGGTCATCGACACGTTCTATGTCACCGACCTGACCGGGCAGAAGATCGACAGCCCAGCGCGCACCGCCGCCATCCACACCAGGCTGATCGCCGCACTTGAGGGGATTGCCCCGGAGCGCGGCGGGAAGGCCAAGGCGGCGGCCGAGTGACCATCACTTTGTCCCAATCACCTGTTTTTTCCCAGGCACCCAGGCAATCTCCGCGCGCATGAGCCTCGTCAAGAAATTCGCCACGGTTGCGTCCGGCACGCTGATGAGCCGCGCGCTCGGCTTTGGCCGTGAGATGCTGATGGCGGCCGCGCTCGGCACCGGGCCGGTGGCCGACGCCTTCAACGCCGCCTTCCAGTTTCCCAACACGTTCCGCCGGCTGTTTGCCGAAGGCGCGTTCAACGCCGCCTTCGTGCCGCTGTTCGCCAAGGAGATCGAGACCCACGGCACCGACGGCGCCAAGCGCTTTTCCGAGGAAGTATTCGGTGTCTTGTTCACCGCGTTGCTGGCGCTGACCATCGTCATGGAACTGGCGATGCCGCTGATCGTTCGCTATCTGGTGGCGCCGGGCTTTGCCGACACGCCGGGCAAGTTCGAGACGACCGTCCTGCTTGCGACGATCATGTTCCCGTATCTCATCTGCATGTCGCTCGCGGCGATGATGGCCGGCATGCTGAATTCGCTGCGCCGCTATTTCGCGGCTGCCGTCGCACCCGCCTTCCTCAACATCATCCTGATCAGCGTGCTTGGCTACGCCTGGTACCACGGCATGGATGCGCATGACGTCGGCTTCAGCCTGTCCTGGGGCGTGCTGGCGGCGGGCATCGTGCAACTCGCCATCGTCTGGATCGCGGTGCGCAACGCCGGCATCGTGCTCGGTTTTCGCCGGCCCAAGCTGACGCCCAACGTCAAACGGCTGCTGGTCCTGGCGCTGCCGGCGGCGATCACCGGCGGCATCACCCAGATCAACCAGCTGATCGGCACGGCGATCGCGTCGGCGCAGGACAGCGCCGTGTCCTCGCTGGCTTACGCCGACCGCATCTACCAATTGCCGCTCGGCGTGGTTGGCGTCGCTGTCGCGATCGTGCTGTTGCCGGAACTGTCGCGGGCGCTGAAATCAGGCAATCTGGTCGAGGCGGCCAATCTGCAGAACCGCTCGGTCGAGTTTACGCTGTTCATGACCTTGCCGGCAGCGGCCGCACTGTGGGTGATGTCCGAGCCGATCGTGCGGCTGGTCTATGAGCGCGGCGCCTTCGCCGCCAACGGCTCGACACCGACGGTTGCCGCGATCCTGGCGATCTTCGGCCTCGGCCTACCGGCCTTCGTACTGATCAAAGCATTCACTCCCGGCTATTTCGCCCGCGAGGACACGCGCACTCCGATGATGTTCGCCGCCATTTCGGTCGGCGTGAATGTCGCGACCGCGCTGACGCTGTTTCCGAAGATGGGCGCGCCCGGCATTGCCGTGGCGTCGGCCGTCGCCGGCTGGGTCAATGCGATGATGCTGCTCGCCGTGCTGATCCGGCGCGGCCATTGGGGCCGCGACGTGCCGCTGCTGAAGCGTATTCCCCGCCTGGTGCTGTCGGCGGTCGTGATGGGTGTCGCGCTCTATTTCGCCGAGCATTGGCTGGCCGTCAGGCTCGGCCCCGGCTCACCTCTGGTGATCAAGGCGACGACGGTTCTGGCGCTCGTCGCCGGCGGGGCGCTGCTCTATTTCGTCACCGCATTTGCCACCGGCGGCGCCGATTTCGGCATGATAAGGCGCAACGTGAAACGCGGGGCCGGCAAGGCACCTCCCGTTAAGGAACCGTCTCCAGATCCGTAAGCCGGAATTCGTCTGCTGTGGACAGTATCGGAACGGCGTAGTAGCGCGCGCAAGCGTAGTGGAAACAGTCGGCCATATTCAGCCGGATGGCGTTGTTGCGAAACCGCGAGGCGGCCTCGACGGAAAGAGCTGTTGCATTGGAGGCGGGTGGCAGCTCCCGCACTGCAATTGCTCGCTCTTCGAGAAAGCGGCTGACGATCTCCAGGCTTACCGCAACCGGGACTGCCAGCTTTTCCGATCGCGAAAGCGCCATTGCAGCCTCCCACACGGCGATTGCCGAAGTGAATGGAGCCGAGGCATCCACCACCGCCCGCGCACAGCGCTCGCCTTCGGCTTCTTGGCTCAGTATCGCGACGATAGCTGCTGCGTCGACGAACATCAGTCTTCGCCGGACAATTCGTCATAAACCGAGCGCGGCAGTGGTTTACGCGCCTGATCACTCAATTCGATCCCGAATTCAGCGCGGAGCCGAGCAGCTGTCTCCAGCGGTGTCTCGCGGTTACGGCGGCGTTCCAAGGCTTCACGCATAGCAATGACAATCGCCTGGGTGATGCCGACGCCCTCGACCTTGGCGAAAGCCCGCGTCAGGCTATCTGCCTCCTTGTTGTTGATGTTAATCGTCATGGCGGCACCTACATCCATTTATGTAGTTACTACTATGTAGCAGACTACAAAAGATAATCAACACGACGGTCAGCGCGGGCGATCTCCCGCCTCTTGATCCTCTCCCCGCCTTCGTCCATAAGCGCGCCGTCGCAAGACTTTCGCCGCGTGCGAAACGGCCCTCCACAAGCCATGAGGAACCCATGACCGCCTTCAAACAGCTCGTCTTCTCCGGCGTCCAGCCGACCGGCAATCTGCATCTCGGCAACTATCTCGGCGCCATCAAGAAATTCGTCGCCCTGCAGGACACGTCCGACTGCATCTATTGCGTCGTCGACCTGCACTCGCTGACGGCACAGCTCGTCCATGACGACCTCGCCGACCAGACACGCTCGATCACCGCCGCCTTCCTTGCCTCCGGCATCGACCCGAAGAAGCACATCGTCTTCAACCAGTCGCGGGTGATGCAGCATGCAGAGCTTGCCTGGATCTTCAACTGCGTGGCGCGCATCGGCTGGATGAACAAGATGACGCAGTTCAAGGACAAGGCCGGCAAGGACCGCGAGAATGCCTCGCTGGGGCTGCTCGCCTATCCCTCGCTGATGGCGGCCGACATCCTGCTCTACCGCGCCACCCATGTGCCGGTAGGCGAGGACCAGAAGCAGCATCTGGAGCTGACCCGCGACATCGCGCAAAAATTCAACAACGACTTTTCGAGCCGTATCGCCAGCCTTGGCGTCGGCGTCGAGATGCAGGTCGGCGAAGAGACGGTGAACGGTTTCTTCCCGATCACCGAACCGGTGATCGGTGGCCCTGCGGCGCGCATCATGAGCCTGCGCGACGGCTCCAAGAAGATGTCGAAGTCGGACCCGTCCGACCTGTCGCGCATCAACCTGACCGACGATGCCGACACCATCTCGAAGAAGATCCGCAAGGCCAAGACCGACCCGGAAGCCTTGCCGAGCGAGGTCGACGGACTGGAGAGCCGGCCGGAGGCGGAAAACCTGGTCGGCATCTATGCCGGGCTGGCCGAGATGTCGAAAGCCGACGTGCTGAAGGAGTTCGGTGGCCAGCAGTTTTCGGTGTTCAAGCCGGCGCTGGCCGACCTTGCCGTGGAAAAACTGGCGCCTATCGCCGATGAGATGCGCCGCATCGAGGGCGACCGCGCCTATGTCGACGCGGTGCTGCGGGATGGCGGAGAGCGCGCCGGCGTGCTGGCCGAGACCACCATGAAGACCGTGCGCGACATTATCGGCCTGCTGCAGGGTTGAGCCTAGAGCCGGATGATTTCAGGTCGAATCGACCTGAAATCTGAATCCGGCTCTAAATCAAAGAGAAGAGCATGATGTCGTCCGAAAGCCGCTTCACACTTTTCGGCATCATGCTCTAGCCGTCACAGTGCACTGCACCACACTGGCATAAGGCCGGTGGCTTGCCGCCGGTCTGCCGCGGTGGCAGATTGCGGCCGAACCCATCGAGTAGATAGACATGGTCTCCAAACGCCTCAGTCGCGAAGCCGGCCATCGCAGGAAATTCCTGACGATCATCGACGACACGCCGGAGTGCGAACGCGCCGTCGCCTACGCCTCGAAGCGGGCCCAGAGCACCAGCGGCACGCTGGTGCTGCTCTACATCATCACACCCGACGATTTTCAGCATTGGCTGGGCGTCGAGAAGATCATGCGCGAGGAGGCCAACGCCACGGCGCGCGCGGCGCTCGACGGTTACGCCAACAAGGTGCGCCAGAAGCTCGGCATCGAGCCCGAAATGGTGGTGCGCGAGGGCAAGCCGACCGAAGAGATCCACAAACTGATCGAGGAAGACCAGGACATCGCCATTTTGGTGCTGGCCGCGGGCGCCGGCAAGGAAGGGCCAGGGCCGCTGGTCGGCGCCGTGGCCGGCAAGGGCGCCGCCTTCCCCATTCCGGTCACCGTGGTGCCGCAGAATTTGTCCGACGAGGAGATCGACAGCCTCGCCTGAAGCCCGCCCGGGATTCTTTCCCCAGCCAGCAAAACATTCCGCCAGCCAGCCATTTGAGCGATGCGTTTCGCTTGAATGTCACGCCAATTGAGCCTATTTAGAACTATTCCAAACTAGTTGCCCGACTGGGGCACGGAGACGGCCATGTTCATCCAGACCGAATCGACGCCGAACCCGGCAACGCTGAAATTCCTGCCCGGCAAGGAAGTGCTTGTTGAAGGCACTGCCGATTTCCGCGACGCCGACAGTGCTGCTTCAGCCTCGCCGCTGGCCGGCCGGCTGTTCGAGATCCCCGGCGTCACCGGTGTGTTCTTCGGCTATGACTTCATCACCGTGACCAAGGACGGCCCCGACTGGCAGCATCTGAAGCCGGCCATCCTCGGCGCCATCATGGAGCATTTCATGTCGGGCGCGCCCGTCATGGTCAACGCCGGCCCTGCCGCGGAGACCAGCCAGACCGGTGAGTTCTACGACAAGGCCGACGAAGAACTGGTCATCACCATCAAGGAACTGCTCGACACCAGGGTGCGCCCGGCGGTTGCCCAGGATGGCGGCGACATCACCTTCCGCGGCTTCGAGAACGGCACCGTGTTCCTGCACATGAAGGGCGCCTGCGCCGGCTGCCCGTCCTCGACGGCGACGCTGAAGCACGGCATCCAGAACCTGCTGCGGCATTTCGTGCCGGAAGTGCAGCAGGTCGAGCAGGTCTCTTAAGGCCTCTTCATCCAATTGAACGAGCAACAAAAAACCGGGCCGAATTGCCCGGTTTTCTGTTTTTGGACGTCAGTTGTTGCCCAGACGGTCCGCGCACTAAAAGCATTTCAAGTCAGTCCATGATCTCGTTCGAAAAGCGGTTCCTGCCTTTCGGGATCGTGGTCCTTACATCACGATGACCTTGGCGCCGACCGAAGTGCGGTCGTAGAGGTCGATGATGTCCTGGTTCATCAGCCGGATGCAGCCCGACGACATCGCCTTGCCGATCGAATTCCATTCCGGGCTGCCATGCAGGCGGTAGCCCATGTCGCCGCCCTTGTTGAACAGGTACATGGCGCGCGCGCCGAGCGGGTTCTTCAGGCCCGGCTCCATGCCGCCGGCGAATTTGGCCAGCTCCGGCTGGCGCTGAATCATCTGCCGCGGCGGGGTCCATGTCGGCCATTCGCGCTTCAGCGCGATGTGGGCGGTGCCGTGCCATTCAAAACCTTCGCGGCCGACGCCGATGCCGTAGCGGATCGCCCGGCCGTCGCCTTCGACGAAGTAGAGAAACTTGTTCTGCGTATCGACGACGATGGTACCAGGCTTTTCCGAGGTGTCGTAGTTCACCTCCTGCCGATGATACTTCAGCGGCACCTTCTCGATCGGAATGCGCGGCAGCTGATAGCCTGCATCGTTCACCGCGCCGTAGTTGTTGGTGAAGAGCTGCGAGCCGATCGTGCTGCAACCCGAGATCGCGGTCGACAACGCAAGTGCAGCGACGATTGCAAATGACTTCATGCGCATGAAATGGTCCGATGCCCCGCCCAGAATCGAGCGGCACGTTGCGGCCGCTTTTCCTGAAATCATTCTTGCTGGCATTTGCTTTGCTTGCCAAGGGCGCGATGCCTATATGCAAGAGCTTACGTGCCGGTAAGCCGTCAACTATGGCATTTCGGCAACAGGGCTCACGGGATTGTGAAGGAAAAACAATGGGCGGTCCTATCGGATGGCCCAGATTCAGGGAACCACATCGAGGAACCACGATGAATGTTGGCGATGCCGCGGCGCGGTCCGGCCTGCCGGCCAAGACCATCCGCTACTATGAAGAGATCGGCTTGATCGCGCCGGCGCGCGCCGGCAATGGTTATCGCGATTATTCCAGCGACGACATCCACCGGCTGGCCTTCCTGCGCCGCGCGCGCAACCTCGGCTTTTCAATCGAGGATTGCCGCCAGTTGATGGCGCTCTACCGAGACCGCAGCCGCGCCAGCCACGACGTGCGCGAGATCGCCGCCGCCCATGTCAGCGCCATCGAGGAGAAAGTGCGCGAGCTGCAGTCGATGCGCGCGACCTTGCAGAAGCTGATCCACGCCTGCCATGGTGATGACCGGCCGGACTGCCCGATCCTTGACGATATTGCAGGATCGGCGCCGGCCGGAGACAGGCCGACGTCGGCTTGAAAGGCCGGCGCCGGAATAGACTGGACGTCGGACGCGGACGAAAACTTCGCTAAAAGTCTAATATCTCGTTTGGCTAAAATGCGGAACGTCCAATGGACAAGAACGGAACCAAAGCGGTTACATCAGACCTTTGCGCTAACGGCGCAAGACTTTAGTCCTGCCGTCTTATAACCAAGAACGGAAGCTGACTGGCACGACATAGGGCCGCTGCGGATCATTACCAGACTGCACCCGGATCAAATATGGTGCGATCGCGGAAGGCGCTCGGATCAAGCCGTCACCCCAGGTATGCAAACCGGATAGTCGCCTGGTGAGGCGCGATGCCGGGATCAAATCGAAAGCGACTGCCACCTTCATTTCCAGCAAAATTGCCCCAATCATAATCAGGAGGAACAGGCGGATAAGAAGTGACTGCTTGACCTTATACCTTTGAGTTAAAAGCACGCATACGACAGTAGCGACGCCCGCTGCAGCGGTGAAAATTAGATCAACCGTGACACCTCGCGAAAACATAGCCCCTCCCCCAAGCAGGAACTGCAATCCTAACGCCAACGGCCCGCCTTGTGGAAGGCGCGCCGGCCCAGCAGTAGGTGAATTGCCAGAAGCTCGATGATCAGCAAAACGGGGCACACCGCGCCCCCAAGGGCATAACCTCGCCAACACTGCGGACATCCTCATCGGTTCGGAATGCGTCCACCCAAAGCCCTTCAGGGGAGGCGCCGAAGCTCACCAACGAACAGGTAAAAGAACTAGCTCGACGCCAGCGCTCCCAAAAGCCGTAGCCATTCCCTACGGCTGGGTAGCTCCAAAATGCTTAGTTGCGCAATTGCTAATATGTAAATACTTTAGGCAGTGCGGGAGGGACGATCCAATCAAAACCCGCAGTGGCCGGTGCGGCCTGCACCCCAACGATAGCCCCGGGCCGCACCGGCTATTCCCCCAGGGCGTGCCTTGCACCTTTGTGCCCATCGACCTTGGGCACTCAGTCTTGCTTGAGAGATTGCTAATGTGCGGTAAGATAAATTCAGAGCGGCGTTTCTTGGCTCGCTTGGCCGGTGCAGTTTGGCGTTGGGGAACTGCGCCGGCTTTTGCCCTACGGCTTGGCAGCCCTCGCGAACAACGGCGGCTGTCGCAACGATCAAAGCGAAACTAGGCACTGCATAAAAGAATGCCCGGGCGGCATCCCGGGCTAGCTGGAGGTCTTGGGAGTTGCGCCGATACACCCCATCGGCACCGGCTAACTTGCATCACCATCGTGACGAGCGGATGAAGGCAACACTTGGCGGTTGTCGAGCGTCAGCCTGTAACCGTTCGGCAGGTTCTGTAGCACCGTCAGGGCCTCCGCAGCCGAGTAGAAGGTGACAATGGTCATCACATGGTCGCCGTCGATCCGCTGTAAGCGATAGATCGGTCTGTGCGGCCTGGCCTCCTCCACCAAACGTTCCCTCCAAATTGGGAACATTAGTAAACGTTCATGAAGCTTTGATGAGGCGTCAGCGATGAAAAACCTGGGCCTCCCTCAAATGGGTTTGTCAACCCGATAATCGCCTTCCAAAAACAGGTTCAAACCGTGAACAAAATCTGGCATGGTGGCTGCCATGCCGATCATTTCCCCGATTCCCCTCAATCCCCTCATCGACGGCCGCCAGTCGGAACGCGCCATGCTGGTGCGGCGTGGCGTGCAGCGGCTGTTGATGCAGATGGGCATGCATGTGCTGCCCGAACTGTCGCTGGCCACCGGGCGCCGCGCCGATCTCGTCGCGCTGACCCGGCAGGGCGACATCTGGATCATCGAGATCAAATCCTCGATCGAGGATTTTCGCGTCGACCGCAAATGGCCCGACTACCGGCTGCATTCTGACCGCTTCTTCTTCGCCACCCATCCCGGCGTGCCGGCGGAGATCTTCCCCGAGGAATGCGGCTTCATCCTTTCGGATGGCTACGGCGCCGAGATCCTGCGCGATGCGCCGGAGCACCGAATGGTGGCGGCGACGCGCAAGGCGCTGATGTTGCGGATCGCGCGGGCCGGGGCCGCGCGATTGCTGGCGGCGGAACTGGCCGGTGTTTCGGTGCCGGCGATGGACGGTGAAAGTGAATAGCAGGGCGCCGGACAGGCGACCGCGTCGCCGCTGACGCCGGCGCCCGACCATGGCTCCGCGCGGGCTCGCCGATCCCTTGAGACAATTTTTGACCTGCACCGATGATTCCGCTCACCTCGGCTGTCCTCATCAACAGGTACGTCTGGATGGTCCGGCGACCGGAAGAGAGGTGATCCATGGGATCGTTGCAAGGTCAGAATGTCGTCGTCATCGGAGGCAGCCGGGGTGTCGGCCGCTCGATCGTGGAGGCTGCACTCGGCGAGGGCGCGACAGTGCTTGCCGTTGCCCGTGGCGCGGCGGCCCTGAAAGAGCTCTCCTGGGAGAAACCAGCTGTGAAGACGCTTGCGGTCGACGCCACCGACGAGACCGCACCCGATGCGGTTTTCGTCGCGCTCGAGCCGGATTTGCTGGTGATCTGCGCCGGCGCCCTTGCTCCGTCCGCGCCTTTGCAGGAACAAAGCTGGGAGGACTTCTCGGTGAACTGGGAAACCGACGTCAAGGCGGCATTCCTGTTCTGCAAGGCCGCGCTCAACACCCCGCTCAAGCCGGGGAGCCGGGTTGTGCTGATCTCCAGTGGCGCAGCCTTGAGCGGCGGACCGCCGTTCGCCGGCGGGTATGCAGGCGCAAAACGCATGCAGATCTTCCTGGCCGGTCATTGCCAAAAGGAGTCGGATCGGCTTGGACTGGACCTGCGCTTTATGGCGCTCGCACCGGCGCGCATCATGCCAGGGACCGGGATAGGCGATGCCGGGCTGGACGGCTTTGCAGCCTATTTGGGCATCCAGCCTGCAGACGTCCTTGCGAGCATGACCGACTTGCAGACGCCGGCCGATGTAGGACGGGCGGTGGTTGCGCTCGCCACCGGGAAATCGGAAGGCAGCTCCTTCACCGTCAGCGGCAGCGGACTTGCGGCAGCGGCCTGAGGCGCCCAGGATGCAAGGCGATTTAAGCACCGCAGGCTCCATATGACAGACGCTCCTGGCCCTCTTGAGCCACTGGGCCGACCGATCCTCGATCGGCCGGCCTTCGAGCGTCTGACCGCAGCCCACCGCCGCGAACTCAAGCTGCATTGCTACCGGATGATGGGTTCGCTGCACGAGGCGGACGACCTGGTCCAGGACACGTTCCTGCGGGCATGGCGCGCAAGGTCGCAATTCGACGGACGCGGCTCGGTTCGCGGCTGGCTCTACACGATCGCCACCAACAGCTGTCTCAACGCCATAAAGGCGAGATCGGCGACGCACCGCATTCTCCAGCAACCCGAGCGTCCGCCCTCGCGCGGGCCGGCCACAAGCGGGCCGGCGACAGAACTCACCTGGCTGGAGCCTTATCCTGACGCGGAGCTTCCGGACCTCGTTGACGGCGAGCCCGGCCCGGAAGCGCGCTACGAAACGCGCGAGGCCGTGCAACTGGCCTTCGTCGCCGCGATCCAGCTGCTGCCGCCCAGGCAGCGGGCCGCGCTTTTGCTGTGCGACGTGCTGGGGTGGTCGGCGCTCGAGACGGCACAATTGCTGGGTGGGTCGACCGCTTCGATCAACAGCGCCCTGCAGCGGGCCCGCGCAACGCTTGGCGAGCGATATCCTCAGGGGCGTCCGCTGCAACGGTCACGGCCCAACCGGCAAGAGGCCCAGTTGCTGGAGCGTTACATGCAGGCCTGGCAGGCCGCCAACCTCGATGGCCTGATCGAGCTGTTGAGAGAGGACGCCACCTATCATATGCCGCCATGGCTGGAATGGTATCGGGGACGTGAGGCGATCCGCACTTTCCTCGATACCGTCTGGGGCAATTTTGCCGGCTATCGCACGGTGGCCACCCGGGCCAATGGCCAGCCGGCTGTCGGGGTCTACGCGAGCAGCCATCAGGACCTTGTATGGCGAGCCCACTCGCTGCATGTCATCGAGCCCACCGACGACAAAATCGCCTCGCTGACAATCTACGTGCCGCCGCTCGGCCCCGAACTACTTGCGGCCTTCGGCCTGTCGTCTGTCTGGCCTTAATCCTCGTCCATAGCGTCATCCGCCGCCGGCGCCGCCAGCAGCACGGCGGCACCCAGCAATGCGGCGATCAGCGAGCCGGCGAGGATGCCGACCTTGACCGCGTCCTGCAGCGCCACGTCGCTGGCGAAGGCGAGCAGGCCGATGAACAGGCTCATGGTGAAGCCGATGCCGCAGAGCAGCGAGATGCCGATCATGTGCAGCCAGCCGGCGTTGACCGGCAGGTCGGCAAAGCCGAACCGGATCGCCAGCGCCGAGGAGCCGAAGACGCCGACCAGCTTGCCCAGCACGAGGCCGGCGGCAACGCCGAGCGTCAGTGGTTCGACCAAAGCAGCGGTGCTGAGGCCGGCCAGGGATACGCCGGCGTTGGCAAAGCCGAAGATCGGGATGACGAAGAACGGCACAATTTTGTGCAGACCGTGTTCGAGCCGGTGCAGCGGCGAATGGTCGAGATCGTGGCCGCTGCCGGGAGACACTTTGAGCGGGATGGTCAGGGCCAGCGCAACGCCGGCCAGCGTCGCATGCACACCCGATTTCAGCACCAGCACCCACAGGATGGCGCCGAGCACGAGATAGGGCGTCAGCGTCGTCACCCGCCTGCGGTTAAGTACGATGAGCACCGCGATGACGGCGAAGGCGGCGGCGAGATAGGCCAGCGACAGCCCGCTTGTGTAGAAGATGGCGATGATGATGACGGCGCCGAGATCGTCGATGATGGCGAGCGCGGTAAGGAAGATTTTCAGCGACGCCGGCACGCGATTGCCGAGCAGCGACAGCACGCCGAGCGCAAAGGCGATGTCGGTGGCGGTCGGGATCGCCCAGCCGGAGAGCGCGGCGGCGGCGTTGTTTCGGTTTATGGCGACATAGACCAGCGCGGGAGCCAGCATGCCGCCGGCCGCGGCGATGCCGGGCAGCACGCGGCGCGGCCAGGTCGAGAGCTGGCCGTCCAGCATCTCGCGCTTGATCTCGAGGCCGACCAGTAGGAAGAACACCGCCATCAGCCCGTCATTGATCCAGTGCGAGAGGCTGAGCGGGCCGATATAGGCGTGGAGTGCGGCGAAATAGGTTTCGGCCAGCGGCGAGTTGGCAACGATCAGCGCAAGGGCCGCCGCCACCATCAGGATGATGCCACCCGCCGCCTCGCCATCGAGGAATTCGCGAAGGATGGATTTCGGCCGCTCGTCTCGCATGTTTCCTCCGCCCTCTCAGAGACTGTTTCGAAATTCGCTCTGGCGAGTCATATGGTGGTGGTTTCGAGAACCGGAGCGCAGCGGACATTTGGGTCCGTGAGCACCGGAAGCGCAGAAAGCGCCATCAGATGGCCGCCGGAGTAGAATTTCCAAACAGTCTCTAACGCGGCGCGCGCTTGGCCAGTATCCGCTGCAGCGTGCGGCGGTGCATGTTCAGCCGGCGCGCTGTCTCGGAGACGTTGCGGTCGCACATTTCGTAGACGCGCTGGATGTGTTCCCAGCGCACGCGATCGGCCGACATCGGATTTTCAGGCGGGGCGGCGCGCTCGCCGGCGGTGCGGGTCAACGCCGCAAAAACATCGTCGGCGTCGGCGGGCTTCGACAGATAGTCGATGGCGCCGAGCTTCACCGCAGTCACCGCGGTGGCGATGTTGCCATAGCCGGTGAGTATGACCGTGCGGGCATCATCGCGCTTCTCGCGAATGGCGGCGACGACGTCGAGGCCGTTGCCGTCGCCGAGCCGCATGTCGACCACCGCATAGGCCGGCGGATGGGCGCGCGCCTTGCCGACCGCCTCCTCGACGCTCTCGGCCGTCTCGACCACGAAACCCCTGGTTTCCATGGCGCGGGCCAGCCGGGTCAGGAACGGCTTGTCGTCATCGACGATCAGCAGCGAGGTGTCCTCGCCTTCAACCATTGCACCAATTGCTTCTTCGCCGGTCATCGTCTCAAAAATCCTGCTGCCTTAATTTTACGCAGATATAGTTCCTGAACGCCATTGTCCAATTTTGCCGGTCTCAGCCAATGCATGACCCCGAAAATCGCAGTCGATTTTCGGAAAGGATCATGCACCAAATCAAAATGTTTCAGGCGGTGTCGAACATCGAGGTTCCCACCGATTGCGGGTTGAGGAAGACGGTGCGCGGCCACGATATCTGCACGATAGCGCCCTCACCCAGCCCGCTCGAATTGCGGAAATCGAGCGTGGCGCCGGAGCGTTCGAGCAAGGTCTTGGCGATGAACAGCCCGAGACCCAGGCCGCCGCCGGTTTCGTTGCCCTGGCGCGTCGACATATAGGGCTCGCCGATGCGGTCGATGATTTCGGGCGGAAAGCCCGGGCCGTCATCGATGATCGAGAAGGTGACGTCGAGCTCGTCCCAGCTCCAGCTTATAGTGACGGTCTTGCGGGCGAAGTCGACGGCGTTCTCGACCAGATTGCCGAGACCGTAGATGACGCCGGGGTTGCGCCGCCCAACCGGCTCGGGGCCGATGCGTTCGCCCGGCCGCAGCTTGATCGAGATGCCGAAATCGCGGTGCGGCGCCGTCACCTCCTCGACCAGCGAGGTCAGCGGCAGCCGCGACAGATGCGCCTCGCCCTCGGAGGACAGGCTGGTCAGCCGTTTCAGGATCTCGCGGCAGCGCTCGCTCTGCGACCGCAGCAGTTTGACGTCCTCGCCGAATTTCGGGTCGTCGCCCAGCGCCTTTTCCATTTCCTTGGAGACAAGGGCGATGGTGGCGAGCGGTGTGCCGAGCTCGTGCGCGGCGGCAGCGGCGAGCCCATCCAGCGCCGACAGATGCTGCTCGCGCTGCAGCACCAGTTCGGTGGCGGCAAGCGCATTGGCGAGCAGGCGGGCTTCCTCGGCGACGCGGAAGGCATAGATGGCGGTGAAGGCGATCGAGGAGAACACCGCCATCCAGATGCCGGCGACATAGATGAACGGCATGGGCGGCGGCGCGCCCTCGTACCAGGGGAGCGGCAGGTGGAAGAACACCAGCAAGCTTGCCCCCACCGTCACCAGCCCACCAAGTATGGCTGTGAGACGAAGCGGCAAAGATGTCGCCGAGACGACCACAGGTACGGTCATCAGCAGCGAGAACGGATTGGTGAGGCCGCCGGTCATGTAGAGCAGGCCCGCAAGCTGCAGGCTGTCGAAGGTCAGGATGAAGAAAGCCGGGAACGGGGTCAGCCGGTGCGCTGCCGGATAGCGGAAGGTCAGCACCAGGTTCAGCCAGGCCGAACAGGCGATCAGCGCGAAGCAGAGGCTGACCGGCAGCGGGAATTTCAACCCATAGGCGACGAACAGCACGGTCAGGCTCTGGCCGACAATGGCCAGCCAGCGCAGCCGGATCAGCGTGTTGAGGCGCAGCCGCTGGCTTTGCTGGAAGTCGGGCGCGTGCAGGATGTTGATCATGGCAAAGGATTATAGCCGGGAAAGGACAAAGGCTAGGTGCCGCGCGGTTTTGCCCGCGCCGTAGCGGCGGCGAGCAGCGGATTTTCCGGCCAGACATGGCGGGGATAACGGCCGCGCATGTCGGTGCGCACATCGGCCCAGGAGCCACGCCAGAAGCCGGGCAGGTCGCGCGTCGTCTGGATCGGCCGGTGCGCCGGCGACAGCAGCTCGAGCGTCAGCGGCACGGTGCCGTTGGCGATGGCGGGATGGCGGTCAAGGCCGAACAGCTCCTGCACGCGGATAGCCAGCACCGGCCATTCGCCATCATAGCGGATCGGCACATGGCTGCCGGACGGCGCGTCGAAATGCGTCGGCGCCAGCGTGCCGATCTTGCGCTGCAGATCGTGCGGTACCAGCGCCATCAGGCCTGACGACAGCGTGCCCGGATCGATCGCGGCGAAGGATGCCTTGCCGGACAGGAACGGCAGCAGCCAGTCGTCGAGGCGTTCGATGAGGGCGGCGTCCGAAACATCGGGCCAGGGCGCGCCGAGGCCGCGATGCAACCAGCCAAGGCGCTGCCGAAGCGTCTCCCCCTCCTTGCCCCACTCCAACAGCGACAGACCGTGTTCGCGCAAGGCATCCAGGATGGCGCGGTCGGCATCGACGCCGGAAGGCGCCGGCAGCATGCGCTCGGACAAAGTGATGGCGCCGAGCCTGGCGGTCTCGCGCACGCGCACCGCGCGCCGCTCGCGGTCGAAGCTCGTCTCGCGGCGGGTCTCTATCCTGTCGGACAATGCAGCGCGGATGTCGGCATCGTCGACGGCCGCCGCCGCGGTGATGCGGGCGTTCTGCGCCTTGCCCTGCAAATCGGCGACGACCAGCCAGGGCTCGCCGGCCAGCGGATCGGCGGCGTCGAGCATGGCGCCGGAACCGTTGGCGAGCACAAAGCGGCCGCGCTCGCCGCGCGCCCTGGCGAGGCGGTCCGGCCATGCGTGGATGAGCAAAAGACCGGCAGAAGCGGCTTCGCTGCTCTTGGCGCCGCCCGCCTGCTTCGCCAGCCGCTCGGCCAGTTGCCTCGCCCCAATGGCGCGTGGCGATTTCTCGCTGCGAAAGCGCATGAGCCGGCGTTCGAGGTCGGCGCCGTCACCGCCGAGGCCACGCTCGGTCAGCAGCACGGCCAGCATCGCCGCCTCAAGCGCGTGGCCCCTGCCAGCGGCTTCGGCGACCATGTGCGCCAGCCGTACCGGCAGTGCGAGTTTGCGCATCGCACCGCCTTGCTCCGTCAGCCGCCCGGCCGGATCGATGGCGTGCAGCGCGCCGAGCAGTGCCCTCGCCTCGTTGAGCGCAGGCGTAGGCGGCGGATCGAGGAAGGACAGGCTCGCCGGATCGGCGACGCCGAAGGCGGCGCAGTCGAGCAGCAGCCCGGAGAGGTCGGCTTCGAGTATTTCGGGCGGGGTGAAAGCGGGAAGCGCTGCTGTCTGCTCGGCCCGCCACAGCCGGATGGCGACGCCTGGCTGCGTGCGCCCGGCGCGGCCGGCGCGCTGGTCGGCCGATGCCTTGGAAACACGCACCGTCTCCAGCCGCGTCAGTCCGCTCGCCGGCTC
This sequence comes from Mesorhizobium sp. PL10, assembly GCF_053714315.1. Lineage (NCBI taxonomy): Bacteria > Pseudomonadati > Pseudomonadota > Alphaproteobacteria > Hyphomicrobiales > Phyllobacteriaceae > Mesorhizobium > Mesorhizobium sp. PL10. The sequence goes on from NZ_JBSKBR010000009.1 coordinate 48,191, forward strand.
GTAGCGCGGGAGCCGCGACAGGCCTGAATCAATGATGACGCGCACGCCGTCAATGGTGATCGAGGTCTCGGCGATCGACGTCGCCAGCACCACCTTGCGGCGGCCGGGTGGCGCCGGCTTGATCGCGGCATCCTGCGCCCTGTTGTCGAGCTGGCCGTAGAGCGGCACGATGTCGGTGTCGGCGCCGAGGCGGTCCTGCAGGCGCTCGGCGGTGCGCTCGATCTCGCGCTGGCCGGGCAGGAAAGCGAGGACGCTGCCGCTCTCCTCGGCAAGGGCGGAGCGGATCGCCTTGGCCATGGCGTCTTCGACGGGAACGCCGGCCGGCCGTTCGTCGTAACGGATGTCGACGGGAAAGGCCCGGCCTTCGCTTTCGATCACCGGGGCGCCAGACAGGAGTTTGGCCACGCGCGCGCCATCGAGCGTCGCCGACATTACCAGCAGTCGCACATCCGGCCGCAGCGCCCCTTGCACGTCGAGCGCCAGCGCCAGACCGAAATCGCCGTCGAGCGAGCGCTCGTGGAACTCGTCGAAGATGACCGCCGAGACGCCGGGCAGTTCCGGATCGTCGAGGATCATGCGCGCCAGCACGCCTTCGGTGACGACCAATATCCTGGTCTTTGCAGAAGTGCGGCTTTCCATGCGCATGGCATAGCCAACTGTTGCGCCGGGCTCTTCGCCGAGCAATTCGGCCATGCGGCGGGCAGCGGCGCGGGCGGCGAGCCGGCGCGGTTCGAGAAGGACGATCTTGCCGGCGCCCAGCCAAGGCGCATCGAGCAGCGCCAGCGGCACCAGCGTCGTCTTGCCGGCCCCGGGCGGCGCCACCAGCACGGCGCTGTTGCCAGCACCGAGCGCCTCGCTCAGCGCCGGTAGTACGGCGGACACCGGCAGCTCCGGCAAGGGTCTTGTCGTCATCGCGTCCGCATATCAGCGGTCACTATAACCGTGCAACCGCCGCTCGCTCACAGTCTTGTCCGGGCAAGCGGGTTCCAGCGCACCGTACCCAACCGAACTTCCTCGCGCACCATGGTCAGCAGGCCGGAAGCGCCCACGACGGCAAGGCCGACCAGGGACAGCCAGTCGGGATATTCCTGGAAGAACAGCGCGCCGAGGATGACCGCCCAGACGATCTGCGAATAGTGCGTTGGCGCGATGCGGTTGGCGGGCGCCAGAAACCACGCCAGCGCTCATCGGCCGGCCGGCTGAAAAACAGGAAGAAGCCGGAAAACAGCGTCACGAAGAAACCGATCTCGAAGACGGTGAACTGTCCGCCAAGGCTCTTGATAACCGCATCGCTGCACGAATAGCTTGCATAGGCGATGAGGGCGAGCAGGATTCCGTTCGTCACGTTTTTCCATTTCCGGGGAGAGTGCGGTGAAGGTATTGGCGCTCGGCGCGCATCCGGACGACATCGAGATATTCATGTTCGGTACGATGGCCGCCTATGCCACGCAAGGCGCAGACCTCACTTTTGCCGTGGCCACGGATGGTGCCAAGGGCGGCGCGGGCGACCCGCGCGTTTTGGCTCGTGTGCGCCGCGAGGAAGCCGCGACCGCTGCGGCGTTGCTCGGCGCGACTCTTCACTTTCTCGACTTCCCCGATGGCGAACTGGTGGCCGATGCGGCGCTGATCGGTTCGTTGAAAGCGCTGATACGCGACACCGGAGCAAATCTGGTGATCACGCATGCGCCCAACGACTATCACGCCGACCACAGGGCGCTGTCGGACGGCGTGCGCATCGCGGCTTCCTTCGCCGTGCCGGTGCTGCATGCCGACACGATGGGCGGCACCGGCTTTGCGCCGACGCATTATGTCGACATTTCCGCCCATCGCGATGTCAAAACGCAGGCGATCCGCGCGCACCGGTCGCAAAGACCGGAGCAATATGTCGACAAGGCGCGCGTCCAGAATGAGTTTCGCGCCGGCCAATGCAACAGCGTCGCCGGTTCACTTGCCGAGGCCTTCCGCTTCGAGCCGACATTTCCCTTCGCCGATATACGCGCATTGCTGCCGCCCGCGCCGCCTGTCCGACCAGTGACGCCACAGACGAAGATTGCAAGCGACGCCGGCTAAACAACTTCCGGGCGAACCATCCGGCAATCATTTCCCAACGATTTCAATCCTCTTTTCGTGATGGTGCAACGCAGCAACGAATTCGCTTGCCTTGTTTAGTAAAAATTGCATCACTAAACAAATTACTAAACATCTGCGACGCACCGCGCCGTCATGTTTGGGCCCTCGGAGGAGCGAGGGTTGAGGGGCTCTTGAAACCGCCATCCGGGCGCGTTTCGCAAATGGGAGGAAGGCATGAAATCGAGCTTGAAACTGGCGTTGGGACTGACTTCGGCTATTACCGCGTCGACAGCCGTCTCGAACGTTGCGCACGCTGAAGACCTGACGCTGTGCTGGGCTGCCTGGGACCCGGCAAACGCACTTGTCGAACTGTCCAAGGACTTTACCAAGGAAACCGGCATCGGCATGAAATTCGAGTTCGTGCCGTGGACCAACTATGCCGATCGCTTCCTCAACGAGCTCAACTCGCACGGCAAGCTCTGCGACCTGATCATCGGCGACAGCCAGTGGATCGGCGGCTCGGCCGAGAACGGCCACTACGTCAAGCTGAACGACTTCTTCGACAAGGAGAAGATCAGCATGGACGACTTCGTGCCGGCAACCGTCGTCGGCTATTCGGAATGGCCGAAGAACACGCCGAACTACTGGGCGCTGCCGGCCATGGGCGACGTCGTCGGCTGGACCTACCGCAAGGACTGGTTCTCCAAGCCGGAACTGCAGAAGGAATTCAAGGAAAAGTATGGCTGGGATCTCGGCCCGCCGACCACCTTCGACCAGCTGAAGCAGGTCGCCGAGTTCTTCCAGAAGCGCGAGATCGACGGCAAGACCGTCTATGGCGCCTCGATCTACACCGAGCGCGGCTCCGAAGGTATCACCATGGGCGCCATGGACGTGCTCTACAGCTTCGGCTTCCAGTATGAAAACCCGAAGAAACCCTACGAAATGGAAGGCTTCGTCAACTCCGAGAAATCGGTGAAGGGGTTGGAATTCTACAAGGCGCTCTATGATTGCTGCACCCCGCCCGGCGCGTCGAACAGCTATATGGGCGAAGGCGTCGACGCCTTCAAATCCGGCCAGGTGGCCATGCATATGAACTTCGCCTTCACCTGGCCCGGCCTCCAGAAGGACGAGAATGTCGGCGGCGACAAGATCGGCTACTTCGTCAACCCGAAGGGTCCGGACGGCGACCAGTTCGCCCAGCTCGGTGGCCAGGGCATCTCGGTCGTGTCCTATTCCGACAAGCAGGAATCGGCGCTGAAATACATCAAGTGGTTCGCCAACAAGGATGTGCAGGCCAAATGGTGGTCGCTCGGCGGCTACTCCTGCCTGAACGCGGTGGTCAAAGACCCGGCCTTCCCGTCCAGCCAGCCCTATGCGCAGACCTTCCTCGACTCGATGGCGATCGTGAAGGACTTCTGGGCCGAGCCGAGCTACGCACCGCTGCTGCAGGCCTCGCAGAAGCGCTTCCACGACTATGTCGTCGCCGGCCAGGGTTCTGCCAAGGATGCGCTTGACGGCCTGGTCAAGGACTGGACGCAAGTGTTCCAGGACGACGGCAAGATGTAACCGGACAACGGTTCGACGGCTCCTCCCGAGCCAGACCGACGCGTCCCGTGCCGCCCTTGGCACGGGACGCAGTTCAGATAAATTCATGACAGAGACGACCCACGTGACCGAAGCAGGACTCACCATGCTCAATCGGACTGCGGAGAACGTTGCCCGGGCGACCTCGGAGCCGTTGGCGCGCAAGGTCCGGGGCATTAGCGACAAGGGTCTCGCCTGGCTGTTCATCTCGCCGACGATCCTGTTGCTGTTGGCCATCAACATCTTCCCGCTGTTCTGGGCGATCTATCTGTCCTTCACCAACTTCCGCGCCAACCGGCCGAACGAGGTGGTGAAGAATCTCGGCTTTGCCAATTACCAGCGCATCCTCGGCGACCAGGACATCTGGATCGCCATGCAGACGACGGCGCATTTCGTGTTCTGGACGATCCTGCTGCAGACGCTGATCGGTTTCACTCTGGCCTGGCTGATCGATCGCAAGTTCCGCGGCCACGCCTTCTGGACGACGATCATCCTGGTGCCGATGATGTTATCACCTGCGGTCGTCGGCAATTTCTGGCGCTTCCTCTACGAGCCGCAGATCGGGCTGTTCTCCTACGTCATCTCGTTTGTGTCAGGCATCCCGCCGACAAACATCCAGATGCTCTCCAACGTCTCGCTGGCACCGTGGTCGATCATCATCGTCGACACCTGGATGTGGACGCCTTACGTGATGCTGATTTGCCTCGCCGGACTTCGCTCGATCCCCGAATACATCTATGAGGCGGCCGAGGTCGACCGCGCCTCCAACTGGCGGCAGTTCTGGTCGATCACGCTGCCGATGGCGCTGCCCTTCATCATGCTGGCGGTGCTCTTCCGCGGCATCGAGAACTTCAAGATGTTCGACATGGTCAATTTGTTGACCGGCGGCGGACCCGGCTCGACCACCGAGGTCGCCTCGATCACGCTGAAACGGCAGGCTTTCGAGAGCTGGCGCACCGGCTATTCCTCAGCCTTCGCCATCATCCTGTTCGTGGCGGTGTTTGGCCTCGCCAACATTTACGTCAAGGCGCTCAACAAGGTGAAGCAGAGATGAGCCTGACCACTGCCCACTCCGTCGTCGCGCCTTCGGGAACAGCAAAAGGCATCGCCGGCACGATCATCGTCGCCTACGCGCTAATCTCGATCGTACCGCTGTTGTGGATTTTTGCCACCAGCTTCAAGACGCCGCCGGATTCGATCGCCTATCCACCGAAGATCGTCTTCCAGCCGAGCATCGAAGGCTATTGCAACCTGTTCACCACGCGCACGCGGCAGACGCCGGAATACATCAACTCGCTGGGGCCGGCGACCGGCTTCTGCGACGAGACGGTGCGCAAGCGCAACATGGTGATTGCCGGCCCGTCCAACTTCCTGCCGCGCTTCGTCAACTCGCTGATCATCGCCTTTGGCTCGACCTTCTGCGCCGTCTTCCTCGGCACGCTGTCGGCCTATGGTTTCTCGCGCTTCAAGGTGCCTCTGGCCGACGATCTCCTGTTCTTCATCCTGTCGACGCGCTTCATGCCGCCGATCGCTGTCGCTATCCCGATCTACCTGATGTACCGCGAGCTCGGCCTCTCCGACACAGCGCTCGGCATGATCCTGCTCTACACGGCGGTCAACGTGTCGCTTGCCGTGTGGCTGCTCAAAGGCTTCATCGACGAGATCCCGCGCGAGTATGAAGAAGCGGCGATGATCGACGGCTACACCAGGCTGCAGGCCTTCTGGCGCACCGTGCTGCCGCAGGCCACCACCGGCATCGCCGCGACCGCCATCTTCTGCCTGATCTTCGCCTGGAACGAGTATGCCTTCGCAGCCCTGCTCACCTCGGGCACGGCGCAGACGGCGCCGCCCTTCATTCCGACCATTATCGGCGAAGGCGGCCAGGACTGGCCGGCGGTGGCGGCCGGCACGACGATCTTCCTGGTGCCGATCCTCGTCTTCACCATCCTGCTTCGCAAGCAGTTGCTGCGCGGCATCACCTTCGGCGCGGTGCGCAAATGAGCCTGACACAACCCACCAAACGCAAATCGCGCTGGCCGCGCTGGGCCAGGCGTGGCCTGTTGGAAAACATCGCGACCGCGATCATCGCCATCGGCTTCCTGATGCTGTTCCAGCCCTTTGCGCTGGCGCTCTACACCTACTCCTTCATCACCATGCTCGCCGGCACGGTGATGTTCATCATCGTCTCCAAATTCCCGGAATAGCCATGGCCGAAATCCGCGTCCAACACCTGAGAAAGGCCTTCGGCGATTTCGTCGCCGTGCAGGATTCCAGCTTCGTCGTCGAGGATGGCGAGTTCTTCGTCATGCTCGGGCCGTCGGGCTGCGGCAAGACAACGACATTGCGCATGATCGCCGGGCTCGAACTGCCGACCGGTGGCCAGATCCTGCTCGGCGGCGAGGACGTGACCATGCGCCGGGCACGGGAGCGCGACATCGCCTTCGTCTTCCAGCTGTTTGCGCTCTATCCGCACATGAATGTGCGCAAGAACATCGGCTTCCCGCTCCTGGCGCAAGGCATGCCTGCGGCCGAAATCCGCCAACGCGTCGAGGAGACAGCCAAGCTCCTGCGCATCGACCATCTGCTCAACAAATCGGTCTCCGGCCTTGCCGGCGGCGACCGCCAGCGCGTCGCGCTCGGCCGCGCCATCGTGCGGCGGCCAAAGTGTTTTCTGATGGACGAGCCGCTCGGCACGCTCGATACCGAGTTCCGCGATCTGATGGTCCACGAGCTTCGCGAACTGCACAACCGCATCCACGCCACCACGGTCTATGTCACCCACGACCAGATGGAAGCGATGTCGATGGCCGACAAGATCGCTGTCATGAACCATGGCGTGATCGAGCAGTTCGGCAGCCCGCGCGAAATCTACGACCGCCCGGCAACGATGTTCGTCGCCGATTTCATCGGCTCACCGCCGATGAATTTTCTGGGCTTTGGCGGCGGACTGGCGAAAGGTGCCAAGGAGATCGTCGTGCAAGGCGCCAAGGTGGCGGTGCCGGAGGTGCGCGAAGACATTGCGCCTGCCGACATGGCGCTCGGCATAAGGCCGGAACACATCCGCTTCGACGATGCGTCCAAGCTGCGTGGCGCCATCTACGGCACCGAATATCTCGGTACGACGCAGATCGTGGCCGTGGAGACGGCGGACGGCATCATCAAGGCGCGGGTGCCGGCCGAAATCCAGCTCGCCGCCGGCGATCATGTCGGCCTGACGCTGAACAGCTCGCGACTGTCGCTGTTCGACAAGGGATCGGGCCGCGCCGTGCGCACCGCGATCCACGACACCGCCGCTCAAGGGAGAGCGCAGCATGGCTGACGTACACATCAAAGGCGTGACGAAGAGTTTCGGCGAGCACGCCGCCGTCAGCAATCTCGACCTCCAGATCAAGGATGGCGAGTTCGTCGTCCTGCTGGGACCGACCGGCGCCGGCAAGACGACGACGCTGCGGCTGATCGCCGGGCTGGAGCGGCCCGACAGCGGCACGATCCATATTGGCGGCCACGATGCGACGATGCTGTCGCCGGCCGAGCGCGACACCGCTTTTGTGTTCCAGCAATATTCGCTCTATCCGCATCTGTCGGTCTACGACAACCTCGCCTTCCCGCTGCGCTCGCCGGCGCGGAGAATACCGGAGGACCAAATCCGCCGCCGCGTCGAAGAGGTGGCGAAGATGGTGCGCATCCACCACAAGCTGAACAACCGCTCGACCAAGCTGTCGGGCGGTGAAATGCAGCGCGTCGCCATCGGCCGCGCCCTGGTGCGCAAGCCGTCGATCTATTTGATGGATGAGCCGCTGTCATCGCTGGACGCCAAATTGCGGGCCGATCTCAGGCTCGAACTCAAGCGCATCCAGGCGGAGCTTGGGGCCACCATGCTCTATGTCACGCACGACCAGATCGAGGCTATGACCATGGCCGACCGCATCGGCATCCTTGCCGACGGCGTTCTGGTGCAGGTCGGTACGCCGCGCACGATCTATTCGGAGCCGGCAAATCTTCATGTCGCAGCAAGGCTCGGCCAGCCGGCGATCAATCTTCTGCCGGCGGGGTTGCTGCCCGATGGCGGCGCGCCGGCGGGCACCAAGACGGTCGGCGCACGCACCGAACATCTGTCGATCGAGAAGGCGGCAAACGGCCATGCCGATGGCGTCGTCGACTGGGTCGAGCATCTCGGCGACCAAAACCACCTGCATGTCACGGTCGGAGCCAAGAAGCTGGTGACGCTGACCGACCCCGACACGGATCTGGCGCAAGGCGATAAAGTGGTGATCCGCTACCGTTCGCCGCTCTATTTCGGCGCCGATGGGCAAAGACTGATGTGAATGGGGCTGATGTGAGGTTTCGGTGTCTCGCCAAGGGTACGGCACCGGCTTCTGATTGACGAATACAGGACGAATTCGATGAAGCACTTTTTCAACCGCAGGGAAACGATCGTCACCGAGGCGCTCGACGGTCTGCTGCGGACCATCGGTTCCGGCGATCTCGCGCGCCTCGACGGTTATCCCGAGATCAAGGTCGTGCTGCGCGCCGACTGGGACAAGACCCGGGTTGCCGTCGTCTCCGGTGGCGGCGCCGGGCACGAGCCGTCGCATGCCGGCTTCGTCGGCAAGGGCATGCTGACGGCGGCGGTATCGGGCGAGATCTTTGCCTCGCCAAGCGTCGAAGCCGTGCTGGCGGCGATCCGCGCGGTGACCGGCCCGGCAGGCTGCCTGCTGATCGTCAAGAACTATACCGGCGACCGGCTCAATTTCGGCCTGGCGGCCGAGAAGGCGCGCGCCGAAGGGTTTCGCGTCGAGATGGCGATCGTCGCCGACGACATCGCCTTGCCGGATATCAACCAACCACGCGGCGTCGCCGGCACCTTGTTCGTACACAAGATCGCGGGCTACCTCTCGGAAGCTGGCGACGACCTGGCCTATATCGCGACAGCCGCTCGCGCCGCGGCGAAGGATATCGTTTCGCTAGGCATGTCGCTGTCGTCCTGCTCGATCCCTGGCCAGCCGCATGAAGACCGCTTCGGCGAAAACGATGGCGAACTCGGCCTCGGCATCCATGGCGAGCCGGGCGTCGAGCGCATCGCGGTACAAAGCGCTGACAGACTGGTGGCGATCATGACGGAGCGGCTTGCCGCGCGGCTTGACCCGAAGGCCAGCCATGCGCTGCTGATCAACAATCTCGGTTCGGTGCCGCCGCTCGAAATGTCGCTTGTTGCCAACGCGGTGCTGGCCTCGCCGTTGGCCAAAACCGTGAAGCTGGCGATCGGCCCCGGACCGCTGATGACGGCGCTCAACATGAACGGTTTCTCGCTGTCGCTGATCAAGCTCGATGCCGCGCGCGAGGAGGCCTTGCTGGCGCCGGTCGGGCCATATGCCTGGATGCCGGCAAAGGCCGTTGCCGCGCCGGCCGTCGTTGCCATGGCGAAGGCATCCGGACAAAGCGCGGCGCGCAAGCCCAGTCAGAATGCGCGCACCCGGAGGCTTGTCGTCACGATCTGCGAAAGGCTGATTGCACTCGAAGAGGCCTTGAACGGGCTGGACGCCAAGGCGGGCGATGGCGATACAGGCTCGACGGTAGCCACCGGCGCGCGTAGCGTGCTGGAAAAACTCGACACGCTGCCGCTTGCCGATCCCACCGCCACGCTTGCGGCGGTGGGCGATAGTCTGGGCGTCGCCATGGGCGGATCCTCAGGTGTGCTGCTGTCGATCTTCTTCACCGCGGCGGCGCAGGCTTCGAATTCCGGTGCGTCCCTGTCCAGGGCGCTGCTTTCCGGCCTGGACCGCATGACCTTCTACGGCGGCGCAAGGATCGGCGACCGCACCATGGTCGATGCGCTGGAGCCGGCGCTGAAAGCGCTCGATGCCAGCGGCCTGGACGCGGCGGCGACAGCCGCCCGGCACGGCGCCGAGGCGACTGCGGCTATGGAGAAGGCGAAGGCCGGACGCTCCGCCTATGTCGGTGCCAAATTGCAAGGCGTGGTCGACCCTGGCGCGCATGCAGTGGCCGAAGTGTTCGCGGCCGCCGCCGCGCTGCATGCAGCGGCCTGATCGCATGCTTCAGTTGTCGAATGAAAATTCTTTCGATACTGCCGGTAGGACCGCAACCGGGAATTTGGATATGGCGGCACTGGACCTTGCCAGGCTGATCACAGCGGCAGCGGACACGATTGCCGCGCACGCCGACGAGTTGACGGCGCTCGACCAGGCGATCGGCGACGGCGACCATGGGCTGAACATGAGACGCGGCTTTGAGGCCGTGCGAGCCGAGGCAGAGGCGTTTTCGACCAAACCGCTGCCCGAAGCCCTGAAGGCGATCGGCACCAAGCTGGTGATGACGGTGGGCGGCGCGTCCGGACCGCTGTTCGGCACGCTGTTCATGGCGCTCGGCAAGGAGATCTCGGCTGCGCCCGATCGCGCCAAACTGACGGCTGCCTTCGGCAAGGCGATCGAAGCCGTCGCGGCGCGTGGCAAGTCGCAGGTCGGCCAGAAGACGATGCTCGACGTGCTGCAGCCTGTGCATGACGCATTGGCTGGAGGCAAGACAGTAGGGGAAATCGCCAATATCGCCGACCGTGCGGCCGAAGCGACCGTGTCTATGAAGGCACTGCGCGGTCGCGCCTCATTCCTCGGCGACCGCTCCATCGGCCACATGGACGCCGGCGCGCGTTCGACTGCGCTGCTGGTGCGGACCGTCGCCGAAAGCATCGAGGGCCAAGCATGAGCAATGTCGGCATCGTCATCGTTTCGCATTCGCCGCTGGTCGCCGAAGGCACGGCCGACATGGTGCGGCAGATGGTGGGCGACGAAGTGCCGCTTGCATGGTGCGGCGGAAACGGCCATGGCGGGCTCGGCACCAGCGTCGAGGCGATCATGGGCGCCATCGACAAGGCGTGGTCGGAAGCCGGTGTCGCCATCCTCGTCGATCTCGGCGGCGCCGAGACCAACTCGGAGATGGCGGTGGAAATGATCGGCGAGCCGCGGGCGCAGAAGATCATCGTCTGCAACGCACCGATTGTCGAAGGCGCAGTGATGGCCGCGACGGAGGCGTCCGGCGGTGCCTCGCTGAAGGAAGTGGTGGCGACGGCGCATGAATTGTCGCCATCGTGAATGAACGGGAATTTTGAGCGCATGTCCGCATTTGCCGAGGCCACCGTCCTGATCACCCACGAGGTGGGCTTGCACGCGCGCCCTTCGGTGAAGTTCACCAAGCTCGCCAAGAGCTTTGCCGCCGAAGTGGAAATCGCGCTTGCCGCCAATGGCCCGTGGTTCGACGCCAAGAGCATCGTCAAGGTGATGGCGACCAGGGCGCCGAAAGGCACTATGCTGCATATCAGGGCCCGCGGCGAAGCCGCCACTGAGGCGGTCGGCGCGCTGGCCGAACTGGTGCGGCGCGATTTCGACGAGGGTGCGGGCCATGCCCGAACCGCTTAGGCTGCAAGGCATTTCTGCTTCGGCCGGCTATGCCGAAGGGCCGCTGTTCAATCTCGACCGCGGCCCTGCGCGCTACACGGGCAAGGCGACAGCCGGCGAGGAGAAGGCTGCACTGAAAGCAGCACTCGCCAGCGCGACGGACCAGCTCGCGACCCTGATCGAAACCGCCGACGACGAGGCGGCCGGCATCCTCGAATTCCAGCTTGCCATGCTGGAGGACGAGGCGCTGACCGGACCGGCCTTCGCCGCGATCCCTTCCGGCATGCCGGCCGACATGGCGTGGCGGCAGGCGTTGGACGCCGAGATCGCCGGCTATGAAACGTCAGACGAGGACTATTTCCGGGCCCGCGCCGCCGACATGCGCGATATCCGCGACCGCGTGCTGCGCGCGCTAACCGAGGAGGATGAGAGCACCGCACCCGCGGGCGCCATTCTCTATGGCGAAGACATCGCGCCGACGCGCTTTCTCGAGACCGACTGGAGTGCCGGCGGCGGCATCGCGCTGAGGGCCGGCAGCACCGCCAGCCATGTCGCCATGTTGGCGCGCTCGCGCGGCGTGCCGATGGTGGTGGGGCTTGGCTCTTCACCGGCAAATCCCGATGGCTTGGCCCTGCTCGATGCCGAGCATGGCGGCATCGTATTGGCGCCGTCCAAGGCCGAGATCGAAACTTTCCGTCGGTCCTCATCCTCTTTTTTGGCGCGACGCGATAAGGCCGAAGCCTATCTGGCGAAACCGGCGGTAACCCGGGCCGGCACGACGGTGCGCGTGCAGGTCAACATTGCCGATCCATCCGAGGTCGATGGCATCGACATTTCGACCTGCGACGGCGTCGGGCTGATGCGCACTGAATTCCTGTTCGGCAAGGCGCCGCCGGATGAGGAGACGCAATACCGCTGTTATCGCAAGGTGCTGGAATGGGCCGGCGACAAGCCGGTGACCATCCGCACCGTCGATGCCGGCGGCGACAAGCCGGTGCCGGGCTTTACGGTCGAGGAGAGCAACCCGTTCCTCGGCCTGCGCGGCATCAGGCTGTCGCTGGCAAGGCCGGATGTGTTTCGCGTGCAGATCCGGGCGTTGCTGCGCGCCGCTGTCCACGGCAATCTGAAGGTGATGTTTCCAATGATCGCAGTCACGGAGGAGTACCAACGTGCCGCCACTTTGTTCGCGGAGGAGCAGGGTGGGCTCATCGCGCGTGGTGTCGCGCACAAAATGCCGCCGCTTGGCATCATGGTCGAGGTGCCGTCGGTGGCGATCGCGCCGGAGGCGTTTGCCGATGTCGCGTTCTTCTCGATCGGCTCCAACGATCTGACCCAGTATGTGATGGCCGCCGCCCGCGACAATTCTGCCGTGGCGCATCTCCATTCGGTGCGGCATCCAGCCGTGCTGCGGCTGATCGCTGCGGTGACCTCGTTCGGCTTGCGCGCCAAAATCCCGGTCAGCCTGTGCGGCGATGCCGGCGGCGATCCGGCCTCAATACCGGCGCTGCTCGAAGCTGGCCTGCGCGATCTCTCGGTGGCCCCTGCCCAACTCGCCATGGCCAAGGCGGCCATCTCAGATGTTTCGGTCTAGGCGTGGCTGAGATGGTCGACAAGACACCAGAACCCGGCCCCGAAGAGGCGATCCGCGCCTACAAGACGATCCTGTCGCAGGTCATCGACCAGCGCCCGTCGGGCATGCGCCAGCGCCTCGCCGATGCGCTGGGCAAGCACCGCAGCTTCGTGACACAAATCTCCAGCCCGGCCTATTCGATCCCGATCCCGTCAAAACATTTGCCGGCTATTTTTTCCGTCTGCCATTTCAGCCCGGCCGAGCGCGATCATTTTCTGGCTGCCTACCATCTGGCGCATCCGGGGAAACTGTCGGTAGCCTCGGGCATGCGCAAGACCCGGCATGTGTCGCTGATCGTGCCGGATTTCGGCGACGACAAGCAGAACGCGGCGCTCGACAGGGCGGTCAATGATTTCATCCAGAAGATCACCAGCATCACCGGCAAAAGCGGAGGCTGAGCGTTTCCTGGCGTTCGGGAGGACACATGAAGAAATTTCTGAATTCAGTCGACACGGTGCTGACCGAAAGCCTCGATGGCTTCGTTGCTGCCCACGCCGACATCCTGGTGCTGGGTGACGAGCACAAATTCATCCGCCGCAAGGTGCTGAAGCCGGGGAAAGTAGCGCTGATCTCGGGCGGTGGCTCGGGCCACGAGCCGCTGCACGCCGGCTTTGTCGGCCACGGCATGCTGGACGCCGCCTGCCCCGGCCAGGTGTTCACCTCGCCGACGCCGGACCAGATGCTGGCGGCGGCCGCAGCCGTCGATGCCGGCGCCGGCTGCCTGTTCATCGTCAAGAACTATGAGGGCGATGTGATGAATTTCGACATGGCGGCCGAGATGGCCGACGGCATCCTGCAAGTGGTGACCAATGACGACGTCGCGGTCGAGAACTCGTCGTATACGACCGGTCGGCGCGGCGTAGCCGGTACGCTGGTCGTCGAGAAGATCGTCGGCGCCGCCGCCGAGCAAGGCATGGCACTGGCGGATCTCAAGGCACTCGGCGATCGCGTCAACAGTGCGACGCGTTCAATGGGTGTGGCGCTGACCAGCTGCACCGTGCCTGCGGCCGGCAGGCCGACTTTCGACATTGGCGATGGCGAGATGGAATTCGGCGTCGGCATCCATGGCGAGCCCGGCAGGCGTCGCGACACGTTGAAAAACGCCGATGTCATCGCCGGGGAAATCTGCGCCGCGATCCTGGGCGATCTCGGCGACAAGGCAAAGGGCACCGCCCTGCTGTTCATCAACGGCTTTGGCGGCACACCGCTGATGGAGCTCTATCTGATGTACAACAGCGCCCGCAACATCTTCGAAAAACAGGGCGTGACGGTGACCCGCTCGCTGGTTGGGTCTTATGTGACGTCGCTCGACATGGCCGGCTGCTCGATCACGCTGACCATGCTGGATGATGAGGCAACGTCGTTGTGGGACGCGCCGGTGCGTACAGCCGCGCTGCGCTGGGGAATGTAGCGATCAGGCGGTCTAACTTCCCGCCTAGCCTGCGGGGCCGGACGCACCGTTACCTGCGGTCACGCTGGACAGCTTGCCTGCCTTGCGCAGCACCGGCGTCTTATATTGCTTCTTGGTCATTTCATTCCCCCTTTGCGGCGAGTCCAGCAGCAGCACCTGCCAAGGCCACCGGTATTTCGCCTCAGCCGAACCGAAGTCTTGGAAGTCTTAGAGCGTCTTCGACGCTCCACCGGCCACAAGGCTGGATAATTTTCCCGCCTTGCGCAGCAAAGGCGCCTCATACCTTTTCTTGGTCATTTCCAAATACCCTTTGAGTCCGGTGCAAAAGAATGGACGGAAACCACACAAAGTCAATTCATGAGCCGGTTTGGCCACCATACTCTGGCTTCATGCATACTTTTCTGCAACATACGCCCTTCCAGGGTAGTTCACTGAAACGGCGAACTGCTCTGGCTTCTTGTTTTGATGCAATTCCGGACGGAAAACCGCTTCACACTTTTCCTGGAATTGCTCCAGTGGGCGAACGACATCCAGGTTGATGCTGCCATCTCTTGCGCCTGCCGATGAAAAACTTCTGCTGAGCTTCGCCGACCCGGAGGCGCCGGCTGCCATTGGCATTGGTGTTGCTGCCGAAAGCTTGCTGGCGCTGCTCGCCGACGCCGAGTTCCACGGCGTGCTGCCGATCATGCTGCGCAAGCTCGGGGAAATCAGCGCCCAACTGCCGGCGGAAGCCGCCTTGCAGCAGAAATTGTCGGAACTGCGCGACCAGTCGACCCTGGCGACCGGCCAGTCGATGCTGCTGCAGTATCATGGCGATCGCATCATGAAGGCACTGGCGGCGAAAGGCGTTCCGGCCCGGATCGTCAAGGGGCCGGTCTTCGCACGCAAACTTTACCGCCACGCAGCCGACCGGCCCTACACCGACATCGACATCCTGGTCGACCCGGCCAGCATCGCCGAGGCCAACACGGCGATTGCCGGGTGCGGCTTTGATCTTTGGAGCGGCGAGGCGCAGTCGCAGGATCTGCAGGAGTTCAAATGGCTGGAGAAAGAGAATACCAGCCTGTTGATCGAACTGCACGGCAATTTGGTGCATGATTCCGGTATGCGCCGACGGCTGTCGCTGGGCTTTCGCGAATTGCAGATCATCGACGGCGGCGAAGCCGATACGCCGGCCGCGCTGCTGACCATCGCCATCGTGCATGCCGCGGGCGGTCATAAATTCCACCGGCTGCAGCTTTGCGTCGACGTGTTGCAAGGTGTACGCGCGCTGCGGTCATCCGTTGACGAGGACCAGCTGTTCGAGGCGGCGCGCATGAGCGGCATCGAGCTCGAATTGGCGACGGTCCTCAATGTGACGGGGCGGCTGTTTAATGCACCGCGCGCGATCGAACTGGCCGGCCGGATCAAGCCCGACCTCTCGATACGTTTGGCCAAGTGGCTCATCAACGGCGATACGTTGCTCGGGGTCAATTCCAGGGACAAGATGCATTCGCGTTTGCGCCGCGACGCTTTTCGCTGGATTCAGCGGCTTGCCAGGCCAAGGCCGCATTTTACCTGAATAGTGCTTTAGTCCCGCGCCGCCAGCGCCGAGCGGATCAGCGGGGCCGCCTCGGTCGGGCTCGCGCCGACTTCCAGGGTAAAGGTCGGAACGGCTTTGACCAGCGTCGCGATCGTTGCCATACGGCGCTTCTGCGCCGGCAAAAGGCCAGTCATACCGGTCCTGACATTGTCGGTGGCGAGCGCCACCATGGCGTCTGCCCTGGTCATGGGGACGAGCCGGGTCTGCGCATCCGCCGAGCGGGCGAGATGGAGCAATGCCGCAACCGGCCTGTCGACTGTCTCCTCGATGCGGATAATCTCGGCGAGACGTTCCAGCGAGACCGCCTGCTCGCCATTGGCGTCCCATTTGTCGCCAAGGCAGGGAGCCACGAAAGGCAGCATTGCCGCGGTGTTGCGGTGGACCTTCACCTTGCGCGGCAAGCCCCAGGCCGTGATGCCGCCGTCGGCCAAAACCTTGAGGATCATGGCGTCGTCAGAGCAAAGGCCGAAGCCCTGCGAGGCCAGCGCCAGCGAAGTCGTCGACTTGCCGGTGCCGCTCGGCGCATGGATCAGCACCAGCGCCTCGCGGCCGGGCAATGTCAGGCCGGCGGTGTGGAGCATGTGCTGGCCGCCGGCATCGAGCGCGGCATCCAGCACCATCATCAGCAACGTCCATTTGACCTTGGCGTCAGGATGAACGCGGATTTCGGCCCAGCCCTCATCGGCATTGATCGAGACGGTCTGCAGGCCGAGAAAGATCAGGTGAACGATGCCGCCGCCGTCGATCAGCCGGCAATGGCCGTCCTCCGGCACATCGCCGTCGAAAGCGAGTTTGCCGGCAGGCGATTCCTGCAACTGCGACGTCTCGACAATGTCGATGTGAAAACCTGTTACAACGGGTTCGCTCACACGCAACGTGCCCAGCATGAGGTCGAAGCTCGGCCACAGATCGGCCCGTGAGGCCGATATGCTGATGACCTGGCCCTTGAGGTCATAGCAGAAAGTGGCCACCGAACCGGTCAAGCAGCGCGCGCCTTTCCGGCATCGGCGTGATGGCGGTAGATCTGCACCATGCCGGGCAGGCTGTCGCTGACCACTGGCCGGCCGTCGAGACAGACCCAGCAATGGGCCGACATGCGCGGCGCCTGCATCGACTTCGGATCGACACCGAAGCGCAGATCCGGATCGAAGCCGGCAAAGCGCAGGAAGCGGTGAGCCAGCAGGCCTTCCCTGAGGCATCTGCGATCGCGCATCAGCCACGGGTGCCGGACGGTGCGGTTGACGGCAGCCACGATGTAGGCGGACGACAGTCCGCGATAGGGGGTAGGCGCGCTGAGCGGCGCCCATTTCAACACCGATTCGAAGTTGCGGCGGCCGATCAGAACCGGCATCAGCCGCGCGCTCGTCCACAAGTGGACGCGAAACAGGGTGCGCAGGAGAACGCCGTCCGCCATCAGAGAGCCGGGTCGGCGAGAATGCCTTCGCTCACCAGTTCGGCGGCCAGCGCCGCCATGTCTTGGTCGAGCGTATCCTTGTCGACCTCGAACTCGTCGGAAAGCAGGACGACTATCTGGTCGAGGCTGCGGGCGCCGTCGACCTTGTCGAGAAAGGCTTCTGTCGTTCCGTTGCAGGTGTAAAGCTGGCCGCTGCGCGCCAAAAGCACGACAGCGCCGTCGCCGACATGCTGGACCGAGGCGTCATCCGCCAGCCGCAGAACCATTTCGGACGCGATTTGGGCCATGGAGCCCTCCAGACCATTTTGCTGGAGAGCAGATAGCGCGGCAATGCGGCGCTGTCTATTGCGCGGATGAGAGGCAGAACAGGCCGGTGCGAACGATCTGTGGCAATCCGGCAACGCCACCATCCCGATGACAAGTTCGACCATACATGGTGGAGACGCCCATTCCTGAGTTGTGGTAACTTCCACATCATTCAAGGTCTGAGAGCAGGAACCTACCCGAGCAATAGTCGGTGATTGCGCCTGAAAATCACTGCCGCAAACCGTGAAGCCGGCTACCGGACAGGGTCAAGGTCTTGCTTTTCTTACCTTAAGTAAGCTATGGAGACCGCCGGGGTTTGGGAGAGCATTGAGTATGCGTTACAATTGGGAGCGGGCGCCGACGGCGTTCGAACGCCATCGGAAGGCGTTGGCAGCGGCGATATTGATTGCAGGTGGCGTCGGCCTGATGCTGGCGGCCTTGCCGCTTTAAGCTGACATCTGGCACGAACGCGCTGTTTCAGGGCGCATGACCGTTTGCTGGCTGCCGCAAGGCAGACTGTGGCTCAGAGCGTTTTACTGAACGTTTGCACCGCTCTACCTCTGTTTTGACGCAATTCCCAAGAGAGAGCGCTACGCGCTTTTCCCTGGAAAACCGTTTCACACTTTTCCTGGAATTGCTCAGCGTGCCTGCCCGGTCACGGCGATGTCCTCAAACCCTGGCTGAAACGCTGCACCAGCACAGCCAATATGGCCGGTTTGCCGGGTGGGGTGTATTTGTAGGATTCCGACAGGCTGTAGGCGGTCGGGCAGTTACTCGAACCGGGCACAGCCTTGTCATCGTGCACATGGCATTTGGGGGAAGACATGGCCGGGAAAACCCGCATAGGCTATGCAAGGTAGGGAGTTTCCCCGAGGAGGAATGAATGGCGTCACGCTACCACGAGGTCTATGCCGGCTGGAAACGCGACCCGGAACAGTTCTGGGCCGATGCCGCCGAGGCGATCGACTGGTATTCGCCGTGGACCAGCGTGTTCGATGCCAAGGCCGGCGTTTACGGGCGCTGGTTCAACGGCGCCACCTGCAACACCTGCTTCAACGCGCTCGACCGGCATGTCGCTGGCGGCCGCGCCGACCAGATCGCGCTGATCCATGACAGCGCCATCACCGGCACGGTCAAGAAATTCACCTATGCCGAACTGAAGCGCGAGGTAGTGGCGCTGACGTCGGTGCTGAAGAACCGCGGCATCGTCAAAGGCGATCGCGTGATTATCTACATGCCGATGGTGGCCGAAGCGGCGATCGCCATGCTGGCCTGCGCCCGCATCGGGGCGGTGCATTCGGTGGTGTTCGGCGGCTTTGCCTCGCATGAGCTTGCCACACGCATCGATGACGCCAAGCCGAAGCTGATTATTTCGGCGTCCTGCGGCCTGGAGCCGGGACGCGTGATTGCCTACAAGCCGTTGCTCGACAAGGCGATCGAGATGTCCCGCCACAAGCCGGACGCATGCCTGATCCTGCAGCGTGACCAGCTGAGCTGCGAGCTCAAGGACCACTACGACATCGACTTTGCCGATGCGGTTGCGCGCGAGCGCGCGGCGGGAGCCAACGTCGACTGCGTGCCGGTGCTCGCCACCGATCCGCTCTACATCATCTACACCTCCGGCACGACCGGCCAGCCGAAGGGCATCGTGCGCGACAATGGCGGCCACATGGTCGCGCTCAAATGGACGATGGAAAACGAGTTCGGCGTCAAGCCGGGTGAGGTGTTCTGGGCGGCATCCGATGTCGGCTGGGTGGTCGGCCATTCCTACATCGTTTACGGGCCGTTGCTGCATGGCGCGACCAGCGTGCTTTTCGAGGGCAAGCCGATCGGCACGCCCGACGCCGGCACATATTGGCGAGTAATTGCCGAGCATGGGGTCGTCGCGCTGTTCACCGCGCCGACCGCCTTCCGCGCCATCAAGGGGCAGGACCCCAAGGGCGAATTCGTGCCGAAATACGATTTGTCCAAATTCCGCACCTTGTTTCTCGCCGGCGAACGCGCCGACCCCGAAACCATCAGATGGGCGGAGCAGAAACTCAACGTGCCGGTGGTCGACCATTGGTGGCAGACCGAGACCGGCTCACCGATGACCATCAACCCGGCGGGCCTTGGCCTGCTGCCGGTGAAATACGGCTCGCCCGGCGTGCCGATGCCGGGCTACGACATCCGCGTGCTCGACGATGCCGGCCATGAAGTGCCGCGCGGCACACTCGGCAATGTGGTCGTGAAACTGCCGCTACCGGCCGGCTGCCTGCCGACACTGTGGAACGCCGACGCCCGCTTCCGGCAGGCTTATCTCGAGGAGTTCCCCGGCTTCTACAAGACGGCCGACGCCGGCATGATCGACGAGGACGGCTATCTCTATGTCATGGCCCGCACCGACGACATCATCAATGTCGCCGGCCACCGGCTGTCGACCGGCGCCATGGAAGAGGTGCTTTCAGCGCATCCCGATGTCGCCGAATGCGCCGTCATCGGCATCGCCGACGCCATGAAGGGCCAGATACCGGTCGGCTTCGTCGTGCTCAATGCCGGGGTCGCCCGCGATGCCGGCACCATTGAAAGCGAGGTGGTGGGGCTGGTGCGCGAACGGATCGGCCCGGTCGCCGCCTTCAAGACCGTGGTGACGATCAAGCGCTTGCCCAAGACTCGCTCCGGCAAGATCCTGCGCGGCACCATGCAGAAGATCGCCGACAAGGAAGAGTGGACGATGCCGGCGACCATCGACGATCCCGTCATCCTCGATGAGATCACCGCGGCGCTCAAAGGACGTGGCATCGGGGTCTGACCGCCTGGCGTTGCCGGAGGCCGAGCCGGCACAGAGGCGTGGCGGCTGGGGCTGTTGGGGCCGAGCCGCGCATCCAGCTTGACCATCAGGTCCTGAGGCCGGCGGCGAAGGCAGCCGGTCGCCGTTATGGAATTTCCAACGACTGCCATGTATCCACGGGTTCTGCGGCGCGCCACGAGGGCGCGCCCTTTGGAAACGAAACCCGATTTTCGGCAGGCATCGAGCCCCAGTGGCCTTGTTTCAGCGATCCAGAACCCCTCGGCCGGCGCCACGCGAGCGCCTGGAAATGGATATGGATGACACCGTCGTCTACGCGATCGGCGACGTGCATGGCTGCTACAAGGAATTGCTGTCGCTGGAAGCGAAGATCGTGATCGACGGGCTGCAATTTCGCGGGCGCAAGATCATCGTCATGCTTGGCGACTATATCGATCGCGGGCCACAATCGGCGCGCGTGCTCGATCATCTGCTGGCACCGCCGCCGAAAGGGTTTTTGCGCGTCTGCCTGGCGGGAAACCACGAAGTCGCGATGCTGAACTATCTCGACGGCTATCTGTCGCGGGAGCGCTGGCTGGCGGTCGGCGGCCGCGAGACGCTGTTTTCCTACGGCGTCGATCCGGCGCGGCTTGCCAGCCTCTATGCGTCAAGCGACGAGGTCGACCGGCGTGTGAGAGAGGTCATCCCGACCGATCATATCGACTTCCTGCGCAGTCTGCCGGTGTTGCTCTGTTCGGACAAATTCGTCTTCGTCCATGCCGGCATCAGGCCGGGCATCGACCTCGTGGCGCAGGACGAGCGGGATCTGCTCAACATTCGCGACGAGTTCTTCGACGCCGCCCATCTGCTCGACCGGTTTGTGGTGCACGGGCACACGCCAGTCGACATCCCCAGGCTCGACGGACGAAGGCTCGACATCGACACCGGCGCCTTTCAGAGCGGCCGGCTGACAGCCGTCAGGATTGCCGACAAATTCGGCAAGTTGATCTTTTCCTGAGGGCAGAGCCTGTCCAGAAAAAGGCAGGGCGGGGAAAACCGTTCACACTTTTCCTGGAATTTCTCTTGCTTCAGGCGGCCGTCTTGGTGCGCAGATCCGACTTTTCGAGATAATAGGTCGAATAGCGGTCGAAGAATTTCTCCGAGCCGCCGAGCGAACCGTATTTCGCCAGCTTCTTCAGGTCGACCTTGTTGAGCACGGCACCGACGACCTTGTTGGCGATGTAAGGCTCCTGCTCCAGCAGCGAGCGCACCATGGCGCGCGGCGTGCGGCCCCATTCGGTCACCAGCACGAAGCCGTCGGCCAGCGGCGCGAAGGCCTTGGCGTCGACCACTGGGCCGAGCGGCGGCAGGTCGACGACGATGTACTCGAACGTCTCCTTGGCGTTGTCGATGAAGCGCCGCATGCCGGCCGAAGAGAGCAGTTCGCTGGTGTGCGAGAATTGTCCGCGCAGGACGGCCGGGATGATCGCCAGCTTGGTCTGGCGGTCCACCTTGCCGACCGACTGCCAGGTCTGGCCGTTGACCACGGCCTCCATCAGCCCTTGCTCGGCCTCCATGCCGAGGTTGCGGCTGAGGCCCGGATTGCGCAGATCGGCGTCGATCAGAAGGGTCTTCGAGCCGTTGGCGGCCAGCAGCCCGGCCAGATTGGCCGCGACCGTCGACTTGCCCTCGCCAGGCAGGATCGAGATCACACCGATGACCCGGCTGCCTTGCCCTTCCATGACGACGTCGAAGGCTATCTTGGCGTTGCGCAGCGTTTCGGAGAACATCGATGCAGGCGCGTCGACGCTGACCCGCATGCGCGCCCGCTTTTCGGCCGCTGACAAGGTGTTGGTGCTTTTAGCATCCGCCGGCCCATCGTCGGCATCCTTGCTCAGCCTGCCGCCGATCGTCGGCAGATAGCCGAGGAATTTGAGGCCGACGCGATCGCGAATGTCCTCACCGGTCCTGAAGAACCGCTCGTTGAACTCGTTCAGGCCGCCAAAGCCGGCGCCGAGCAGCACGCCTAGCACCAGCGCAAGCGCCAGCACCCTGGACGTGCGCGGGCTCGAGGCGGAAAGCGGTGTTGATGCATCCGAGATGATACGGACTTTGCCGACCGGGAAGGACTGTTGCTGCGAGGCTTCCTCATAGCGTCCGAGGAAAGTCTGGTAGAGCGTGGTCAGCGCCTGCGCCTGCTGCTCGAGCTCGCGCAGCTTGACCTGCGACTGGTTGTCGACGGAGCTCTTGCCGGCCGCGTCGGCGATCTTCTGCCTCAGCGATGTCTCGCGCGACAAAGCGACTTCATGTTCGTTGCGGTAGCTTTCGGTCAGCTGCTTCAACTCGCCGAAAATCTGGGTCGACAGATCGGCCTTCTCCTTGGCCAACGCCACCGCTTGCGGATGCTCGGCGCCGAAATTGGCCGTCACATCCTGCAGCCGCTTGGCAACTGTGAGATAGCGGGTCTTGAGGGTTGCGATGACGGAACTCGCTGGCTGGTCGCTCGATATTGCGGAATCATTGAAGGCGTTGTCGGAACCGCTTTCGACGATGGTCTTGTACTGCTGATAGCGGGCGCTGGCGCGCGCCGTATCGGCCTGTGCGACGATCAGCTGGGCGGTAAGGTCGGCGATCTGCTTGTCGCTGATCAGCTGGCCGTCGCTGTTGGCGGCCAGTCCATGTTCAGAGCGGAATTTTTCGGCCGCCAGAGCGGCCGCCTGCGAGTTCTGGCGAAGCTCGGTCAGCCGGCCTTGCAGCCAGACCGCCGCGCGCTCGGTGGCGTCGAAGCTGGCGTTGAGCTGGTCGGCGAGATAGGCGTCCGCATAGGCCTTGGTGATGGCGGTGGCGAGCGCCGGATTCGACGACTGGTAAGCGATGGCTATCACATAGCTGCGGCCGGTGCGCTGTGCCAGCACCTCGCTCTGCAGTTTCAGCACTGCATAGTCATGGCGCGCCGTCAGCATCATAGCCTGGCGTGTCGCTTCATCGACATTTTCCATGCCGGGAATCTGGTCGGCGGAACTTGAGCGGAAGTAGCCGACCACGCCGCGCACGAAGCCGATGCCCTTGGCAAGCGCCGATTGCGGCGGGTTCATGAACTCTGCGTTCTGGTCAAGCTTCAGCTTGTCGACCACCACTGAGGCCAGACGCGCCGAGTTGATGATTTCGATCTGGCTGAGAAGGGCGGCGTCGGTCTGCATGGTGACGGATGCAGCCGAGATGTCGTCGACGACCTTGTTCAGTCCCTCGTCGATCAGCACGCTGGCAACCGACATATATTGCTTGGGCGTGGTCTGCAGATAGAGCACGCCCATGAACAGGCCGATGATGGCGCAGACCGCCACCACCTTGACCTGGCGCGCCGCCATGCCAAGCAGGCGCTCGACGTCGATGAAGTCTTCACCCTTTTCCTGATCGGTGTTGGGCAACGGCATCCTCTTGTCGAGAGGAAAGCTGGCATAATTCATCTTCGGTCCAATTCTAGGTTACAGGCTCCGGAGCGAGACGGGGTCAGGCCCCATCTCTTCCGAAGCTGCGGAGATCGGGGGCAAAGCAGGCAACGCAAACTTCATGCCATCTGGCGTGAAACCTGAGCGGCCAAGCGCGCAGGCATGGGCTGCGCCATCGTCCAAACGCATATGCCCTCGAAAGATGGGCATTATGCGGCCACTTCCTGACGCTCGTGCGACCGCACGAACGCCTGCAGCATTTCCAGCACAGGCCCCTTCATGTCGTCGCGCGCCAGCGCGAAGGCGATGGTGGCCTCGATGAAGCCTTCCTTGGAGCCGCAGTCGAACATGCGGCCGTTGAAAGGCTGGGCATAGAACGACTGGCTTTTCGCCAGGCGGACCATGGCGTCGGTAAGCTGGATTTCGTTGCCGGCGCCGCGCTGCTGGTTGCCGAGCAGCGAGAAGATTTCGGGCTGCAGGATGTAGCGTCCGTTGATGTAATAGTTCGACGGCGCGTTGGCCGGCGCCGGCTTTTCCACCATCGCCGTCACCTCGAAGCCGTTGCCGACCTCAGCGCCCCGGCCGACGATACCGTATTTACTTGTCTCAGACGGCTCGCAGCGCTCGACGGCGATGACGTTGCCGCCGGTCTGCCGGTAGAGATCCATGGTTTCGGCGAGGCAGCCGCGGCCGCCGAACGACACCATGTCGGGCAGCAGCAGGGCAAACGGCTCGTCGCCAATGACTTCGCGCGCGCACCACACCGCATGGCCGAGGCCATGCGGTGACTGCTGGCGAATGAAGCTGGTGGCGCCGGCCACAGGCAGCATGCTTTCGAGCGCCTCGAGCTGGGTCTTCTTGCCGGTCTGCTCAAGTGTTCCGATCAGTTCAGGATGCAGGTCGAAATAGTCCTCGATGACAGCCTTGTTGCGGCCGGTGACGAACACGATGTGCTCGATGCCAGCTTCGAACGCCTCGTCGACCGCATATTGGACGACAGGCCGGTCGACCACGGGCAGCATTTCCTTGGGCATCGATTTGGTCGCCGGCAGGAACCGTGTTCCAAGCCCCGCCACCGGGATGACTGCCTTCCTGACTTTCTGCATCTGGTATTCCTTCTGAGAGAAAAGATTTCTATCTATCGCCGGCTATAAAGACGCCCTGGCATGCTTCATCTCCCCGTCCCCACGGCAAACTGTGCCGCAACCCTTCTGAGCCGAACGGCAATCGGCATCGACATATGCCCGACAGCCGCCGGATCACTTAGCGCGGTGCGTATCGCCTTCAACGGCGAACGCGCTTTTATGTGCTGGACCAGCGACAGAAACGATGCCGCCTTGCGCAGGCTGCGAGCGCGCCTGGCGAAGGCGGCCGCGGCAGCCGCGTCCATCGAATTCGTCTCAGCGAAGACCGCATCGGCCTTGCGCATCGCCTCGACATGGCGAAGCTCGAGCACACGCGAGATCGAGCCTGTACGGATGTGATAGATATAACCGGTCGTCGGCTCGACCACGCATTTGCCGCCCTTGGCCAGCGCGTTGGCGAGCAGAATGTAATCCTCGCCGATGCTCAGATTTTCATCATAGCGGAGCCCGTTTTCGGTCAGGAAGCGGCGCTGGAAGATCGGCTTGAGATAGCCAAGATTGAACGTGGATTCGAAGATGATGTTGCCGGCGATGTAGTCGGCGAGCGTGATTTCACGCAGGCCTTCCAGATATTCGGCAGGGAACATCGTCACTTCCGCAACGCCGTCCTCGCGCACCACCTGGAGGTTGTCGACGGCGATCACTGCACCTGCTTTCTCGGCACGCGAAATCATCGCGGCGAGCCGGCCGGGAAGGACCGCATCGTCGGAATCGAGCACAGCGACCCAGCGGCCGGAAGCCAGCTCGAGCCCGGCATTCCTGGCGCCGCCCGGTCCGCGGTTTGCGGGCAGTGCGACGACGCGGACGAGGTCCTGCGGGTAGGCTCGTGCGACGTCGAGCGTGTTGTCACGCGACTGGTCGTCGACGACGATGATCTCGACGCTCACATCGCGCTGGGCGATGGCGCTTGCGATGGCCCGGTCGAGCGTGGCCGCCGCATTGTAGGCGGCGATGATAAAGGAGACGTCAGGCAGCACGCTTGCCTCCTTGCTGTGGCGAAGGCAGGCCGTACTGGCGGATCTCGCTGATACCGACCAGGCCGCTGACGACACCAACATGCATGATGCCGCGCAGCACGCTGCGGTTGCGGCGGACCGGGCTGATCGCCGTCAGTGCCGCCATGCCGAAGCAGTAGGCAGCCTTGGCCGAGGCAAGGCCGACATCCTTCGCACGCCCGACAACACCGACATTTTGGCCGATGAGGTGGCCATGCGTCTGGCCGAACCGGAAGCGGCGACGGCGCAGCCAGTCGAACGCGGCTCGCGAACGCGGTACCACCTCCTCGACCCAGGCTTCCGGTGCGAAAGCGATGCGGCCGCCGGCGTTGACCATCGAAGCGAAGAACTCGGTGTCCTCGCCGCCGCTCTGGCCGCGCGCCAGGCTGAAACGCCGGTCACGCAGGCTGTCGGCGCCCATCCTCAAAAGGACGTTGCAGGTGTAGCCGGTGCGGATTTCGCCCCGCACCCAGACCGGCAAGGTCGAATGGAAATCGCCCTTGCGCATCCAGGCCGGCGCATCCGGACGGTAGAGCGCCCGCACCGGACCGAGCACGGCCTCGGCGCCGCTTGTCTCCGCTGCAGCAATCAGTTCGGCCAGCCATTGCGGGGAGGCTGTCTCATCGTCGTCGATGAAGGCGGCAAAATCCGCCGTGCTGGCGTCAAGGCAGGCATTGCGGGCCACCGAGATGTTGCGCGCCGGTGCGTGCCGATAGCGAACCAGCAGCTTCAATTCCCGCGCCAGCTCGGTCACCAGCGCCTCGGCGGTCGGCTCGTCGTCATTGTCGGCGACGATGACGCCGATGCCGAAGCCGGCGGGCATGGCGAGAGCCGCGAGCGAGCGCAGCGTGTCGGCCAGTTCCGGCCGTCGGAATGTGCAGACGCAAATGTCGATGCGGCGATCCCTGGAGGCCATGCTCATCAGGCCACCTTGCGCTGCGATCGCGCGCCCAGCAGTTGCAGCCAGAAACCGACGGACCAGCCGAAATGCATGACCATCGCCGAAATGCCGGCGAGCACATTGTTGGGATTGCGCTGGGCAATCGCGGTCCAGAGGCCATAGCCGAGGCAGACGGAGGCCCAGACCAGCAGCGGCATCGCCGCCAGCCAGTGGATGAAGGAAAATGCCGCGAGAAGAACGACCGGCGCCACCGCCAGCGGGATCATCTGCCGGACCTTTGGGATCATGCGGTGCTTGAGCACATTCCTGGCGCGGCCGCGGCCGTAGCCGAGATACTGGAAATAGAGGCCTTTCAGCGAGGAGCGCGGATAGTAGACCATCTGCGTCTTGCCGCTCATCCAGATGCGGTAGCCGGCCTGGCGCAGCCGGTAGTCGAGTTCGGCATCCTCATTGTGACTGAAGGTCTCGTCATAGCCGCCGACAGCGGTGAAGGCCGAAATCCGGATCAGCGCGTGATGACCATGGTCGACCCATTCGCCGGCGGACAGGTGCCTGTGCTTGGAGCCACCGGTGCCAAGCTTGGAATTCTGCGCCGCCGCCACCGCTTTCTGCACCGCGCCGCTGCCGCTGGTCAGCATCGAGACGACGACCGAATCGGCTGATGTGGCCAGCGCCTCCTCGACCAGCCGGTCGCAATAATCGGCGGGATAGCCGCCATGGGCGTCGATGCGGATGAAGTATTCGGCGCCGGCGCCGAAGCTGGCGACGGCGAGGTTAATCGCCGCGCTCTGGATGCGCTTGGGGTTGTGCAGAAGAACGACCTGAGAATCCTTGGCCGCAACCGCCTCGACGATGGCTAAAGTGCCGTCCGTGCTGCCGCCATCGGCAACGACGATGCGGGCGCCGAGCCTTGCAGCGGCCGGCTCCAACTGCTCGAGCAATGCACCGATATGCGCCGCCTCGTTGAGGCACGGGATAATGATCAGGCTTGGCGGAAGCGCTCCGGTTTGCGTCATCGGCGCCTTTCCATGCTCTGCATTTTTGTCATTGCCAGCCATCTCTAGGCCAGCGCCTCGGTGACGAAGGAGCCGGGTGCAACCGCCAAACCGCGCAGCCGGTCGACAAAGGCGCGGCAGTCGCTGCGGTCGTAGCTCCAGGTTCGCGGATTGCGGGCCAGCACGCGTGCCTTGGCTTTGCTGAAACGCTCCTGGTCCATGCGACCAAGCGCGGTTTCCAGAATATCGGGCGTGGCGTCGGAGAGCAGGACGCCGATGTCCTGCTGGTTGAGGAAGCGCCCAGTCTCGGTATTGCCCATCGAGATCGGCACGGCGCCGAAGCGGCAGCCCTCATAAAGACGGTTGGGCAGCAGCCATTCCGAATTCTGCCCTTCCTCGAAGAAGTCGATGGCCCAGGAGAAATGCACTTCGCCGTAGATCGCCGCCATGTCCTCCGGGTTGCGGTAGGGGCCACGGAAGGAAAGATAGGGCTCGGCGTCGACAAAAGCGTGGAAATCCGGGAATTCAGAGAGTGCCGGACGGCCCCGCAGGACGACCTCGAAGCGCCCGCTCTGACGGCGCGTGAAATCGGCCAGCAGCTCGAGCGAGCGGCGGCAGCGCAGCGCGCCGAACCAGCCGATGCGCCATGGGGGTGCGACGGGGTTATCGGCTTTCAAGCCATGGTCTGTGGAGACCGGCGCGGTTTCGAAGTATTTGTTTTCGACCAGTTCCACCGGGGCTGCGACTTGCCCGAACGGCTTGAAATAGTTGGCGATGAAGGCCGGCGACGAGGTCACCAGAAGCTTCACGTCGCGGGCGAGATAGCGTTCGGCGGTGCGCAGCGCCTTGCCCAGCATGTCGTCGCGCAGTACCAGGCGGTGGATGTCGAGGCATTCGTAGACGATCGGCACTCCGCCGCGAAAGGCACGCTTGGCCAGCGCCAGCATTTCCAGGTTACGCGCGATGATGAGATCGGGCTTCGGCATCGCCCCAAGCTTCGAGCCTATCGACAGCGCCGCCTTGGCGACCGCCGCCATGCGCTGGCCGAATCGGCCGTCACGCGTCGCACCGAGGTCGATCGGCTGCAGCCCTTCGACGTCGGGAACAGCATTTGTGGTCCGACGGAAGCCGGCCAATGTGACCCGCGCGCCGCCTGCCCTGAGCATTATGATCCGCCGGCGCACGGCCGGGTCGGAAACGTCGTGCACAAGGTACAAGACATGCAGCATGAAAACTCGACCGCTGTTGGCCCACCCAGGGGAATGCTAACCCAGCTTTTGCTGCATCGCAACATTTTTGGTGCGGCGTAGCAATAAGCGCACGTTTTTTGTTGCAGTGCAAAATTGATGCGCTAATCTCCGCCTTGCTTGAGTGCCGCTCGGGCCGTGCGTTGGCCACCAGCCCGGTGCAACGCCCTAAATCGTGACGCGGACCGCATCGGGATTGTCCTGGCGTGCAGCATTTTCGGTCACTACGCCCGTCTTGAGCACCGCTGGCCTAGCCGCGGATCTGCTGACGAAATGAGGTAAATCCATGAAGATCGTCGTCGAAAACACAGTCTGCCTGAACACCGGGGATGCGGCGATTCTGCTGGCGATCCGCCACATTCTCAAGACGATCGTGCAGGGAAACGTGAGGTTCGCCGTGTTCGACAGCCAGCCCGAGGTTGCGGAAAGACTCTATCCGAAGAAGGATTATCCGGACCTCGAATTTCACAAGCTGCTGTCGGAATCGCTGTTCCGATACAAGAATGGCAGCGGGCTGAAGGACCGGCTCAAGCCAATCTACAATCGGCTCGTTCTCCAGGCCCTGCGCTGGTTTGGCAGTAGCGCGCTTGGCACTTTTTTCAGCCAGAACGACCGCCGCGGTCTCGATATCTACGCCGACGCGGACATGGTGGTCACCACGGGGGGAACCTATCTCGTCGAGAACTATAATCTCGAGCGACGCCTCAATCAGTTCCGGCTCGACGCCATATTTGGCAAGGATCCGGTCTTCTTCACGCAATCCCTCGGCCCGTTCAACAAAAGTTACAACCGCCAGGAGCTTGGCCCGATCTTTGACCGCAGCCCGCTCATCCTGTTGCGCGATGAACGGTCGCGGACCCATATCCAGGATTTGGTGAAGGATCTCGGCAAGTGCCACGTAGTGGCCGATGCCGTATTCGCCCTGGCCGATACCGACAGGATCGGCAAGTCACTCGCTTCCAGCCAGCCGCCGGCGTCAACGGGCCGCGTCGCCATTTCGGTGCGCCATTGGAACTACGTCAGCGATGGTGAGGGCGGCATGCGCCGCTATCTCGATTCGATCCGCGAGATCGCGACAATTCTTGTCAGGGACCTTGGCAAGGAGGTGACCTTCGTCTCGACGTGTCAGGGCGTGCCGGAATATGCCCATGACGATTCCAAGACCGCGCGGGCGATCGTCGCCGAGCTCGATCCGGAGATCGCCAAGCATGTGACCGTGGACGCTTCGTTCCACACGCCGGATCAGTTGATGGCGCTGGTCAAGGGCTTCGACTTCGTCGTCGCGACGCGCATGCACATGATGATCATGTCGCTTTGCGTCGGCACGCCGGTGCTGCCAATCGCCTATGAGTTCAAGACCAAGGAAGTTGCCAAGCGAATCGGTGTCGACGATGTGCTGCTCGACATCGACACCGTGACGCCCGAAGAGGCGCGCGAAAAGCTCGGCCGGTTTGCGGGAAATCTCGACCGCTATCGCAAGACAAGCCTTCAGGCCGTGCTTGAAGAACACGCTTCGGCAATGTCGGCCACAAACTTGCTGGCGCCGCTGATCGGCGGCCGCTCAGCGGATGTTGCGAGCGGCGTTGGACAGGGTGGTGAACAAAGCGCGTCGCGACTGCGGGACGGCAAGCATGAAAACGAGGCCGATGCCGTAGTTGAGGGCAAGCGCCAAAAAGACCGCGAGCAGGTCTGACTGGCCCGTTAGAGACACCGGCAACCACAGGTACAAGAACCAGGCAAGCAGGGACGAGGCGATGAAAAGCCCCTGCATAAGCAGGAAGTCGGCGGCGGTCACCGGACCGACGCGATGGACCAGTACCGCGAGCACGGGAACGCGCAGCACGTAACCGCTGATGGCATAGGCCGCGGCGACGCCGACGGCGCCCCAGTGCAGGCCGACAATGAAGGCGGCGACGGTCGTCAGCGACGAATAGATGCCCCAGTGGAACATGGTCTTCGTCTTGCCCTGACAGATGAATATCCATCCCGTCGTGCTTGACACAGACTGGACCAGGCTGGCGATGCCCAGCCAGGCAAAGATCGGTGCGACCGGCGCCCAGCCCGGGCCGAAGAGAAGTCCGACGATCTGATTGGAGGTCAGCGTCAGCGCCGCGATGCCCGGCATGGTAACGGCCGCCAGCATCCAATTGGTGCGCACATAGATATCGCGAAAGCGGGCCTTGTCATCGTGGATGCGGCTGAGCAGCGGCACCATCACCCGCGTCAGCGGCTGGTTGATGTTCTGCAGCGGGAACAGCAGGAGCTTGTAGGCGCGGTCGTAATAGCCGAGCTCGATCGCACCGGAATATTTTCCGATGAGAATGTTGTCGAGATTGCGCGAGAAGAAGTTGGCGAGGTTGAAGCCGGTCAGGTTGGCGCCGAACGACAATATGTCGGCGTCGACTTTCAGGTCCGGACGCAACGGCGTCCATCGCGCCACCCGCCAGGCGGCGGCCAGGGCGACAACCGCCGAAACCGCCGGGCCGATGACCAGCGACCAGTAGCCCAGCCCCGCATAGGCCGCGATCGCGGCGGCCAGAAGTCCGGCGGCGGCGCTTATCACGTCGTTCAGTGCGAGCTGGCCGAACTGCAGGTGGCGATTCATCAACGCCAGCGGCACCGCGGCCAGACTGCCGAGAAGCAACGGAAGGGCGGAGCCAAGGGTGATGCCAGACATGCGTTGATCGCCGTAGAACGCGGCGATGGCAGGCGCCAGGCCGGCCACCACCACGGCACTGCCCAGCCCGACGAGTGCGCTGATCCAGAACACCTGGTTGAGCTGCTGGTTGCTGATGTCCTTGCGCTGAACCACTGCCTGCTGCAGGCCCAGATTCTGAAGCAGTCCGACAAAGGCAACGACCGGTCCGACGGAAGCCACCAGACCGAAATCCTCGGGAACGAGCAGACGGGCGAGCACGATGACGGAGAGAAACTGGATCGCCATCTTGAAGCCCTGGGCGCCGATGGTAACCAGCCCGCCGCGCAGGGCGACACGACCGAACTGGGGGGGCGGATTGGCGTTCATGCAAGCGACCTCGTTTCGCCAAGCTGCTTGGCGATCTGTGCGAAACGTTCGTTCAGCACATCTGCGTTGAACTCCGCCTCGATCTTCTTGCGCGCAGCGAGGGCGATCTCTTCACATAGCTTCGGATTCTCTGCGATCCAGGCAAGTTTGCCCGTCAGCGCCGCAACGTCCCGCTCGGGCACGAGAAAACCCGTCTTGTGATCATCGATCAGTTCGGGAATCCCGGAATGATATGTGCTGACCACTGTCAGGCCGGCGGCCATCGCTTCCATCAGCGAAACCGGAATGCCTTCCAGATCGCCATCGCGCGCGCCGACGCTGGGCAGCAGGAACACATGCGCGTCGCGCAGGCGCTGCTTGACTTCGCTGTGCGGCCGGGACCCAAGAAAACGCACCCTGTCGGCGATGCCGAGATTTGCGGCAATCGCCTTCAGCTCCTCAAGAAGTTCTCCGCCGCCGATCACCGAATAGATCCAGTCGCGGCGCGGCAGGCCGGCAAGCGCGCGAAGCGCATATTCGATGCCCTTCTTTTCGGTCAGGCGGCAGACCGAGATGAAAGAGAGCGTGGCCTGCTCCCACGAGCGCCACTGGTAGTCGATGTCATTTGGCCGCACCCCCATATGGTGAACCACAACCTGCTCCGGCAATGCGCCGACCTCGATCAAGGCATCGCGGAAAAAGCCGTTTACCGGCAGTTGAAGAGCGCCTTTTTCGAACACGATTTTGTAGCGCGCCAGCGTATTGTCATGCAGCGGCTCGCCGACATCGCGGCCGTGAAATATCGTCACCAGGGGAGCGGAAATCCTGCCGCGCTTGATGGCGCGCGCCACGCGCATGCCGTTGTTGCCGAAATGGGCGACGATGACGTCGGCGCCCTGCAATTTTCGCGCATGAGCAATGTCGATGGCCGTCGAGAGCTTGTCCCAGAACCTGCCGGTCCACTTCCTGAGCAGCGGACGATAGCGACCCAGGCCACCCCACCAGCAGACGACCTTTCCTGGCAGCGCCTGCCAGCGCGGATCGTCGACGTTGCTGTCCTTGCCGAAGGACGTCTCGTTGCAAACGACGCCGACTTCCATGCCGCGTTCAAGGCATCCGGCAATCTGGTCGAGAACAAAGGTTTCGGACAATGAGGGAAACTTGTCGACTACGAAGCAAATCTTCATCGGCGGGATTCGCTCGTGCGGGGAGCCGGTGTGCCGTTGACAAAAGCCGGGTCGAAAACAGGGTGCCGGAGGCACAAGACATGCAGCATAGAACTCTACCGCGGTTGGCCCACCCGCAGGGACGTTAGTACAGGTTTTGCTGCACTGCAACATTTTTGGTGCAGCGTAGCAAGATTTCCCGAACATTGGCGCGATGGTGGCGATGGGCAGGTGGACTCAGCGAATTTGTACGGCGGCGGCTGCCGCCGCGCCTACGATACAAGGCCTCAACCGTTCTCGACATCGTCTTTGCCCGGCGCCTGAACCGCTGTGCCTAATGTAGACAGGCAGAATACGTTGATTGCTGCGGTGCCACAAAATATTGCACTGCAGCAATAAAAATTGATCCGGATGGGGAACCGGCTCACGGGAACTTTGCGCAACTGCCGTCGCCCGGCGCCGCAGCGTGTCAGCTGAATTCCAACGCGACGCGTTAGGCTGCGCGCTCCAGGCCGATACGCCTTGCGCTGTCGAGAACGCCCATGAACGTCGCGAACTGGCTGTCGGGATTCATTTGCGGACGCTCCGAAAACTGGCGTGCTGCCGCTGACAGCCGCTTGTACTCGGCCTCGTCGTTCCACAGCCGTCTGACCGCTGCGACCCAGTCGGCGAGCGGCGCGTCGTAGTCCAGCACCACGCCGCCGGAGCCGATCGCTTCCGGCAGGCCGCCACGCCGCGAGCCGACAACTGGAATGCCGCTGCAATGCGCTTCCGAGGCCACCCTGCCCCAGGCCTCTTCCCATTTGCTGGGCGCAAGCAGGATTTTCGTGCGGCCGTAGACCGTCTTCATGTCGCTGGTGCGGCCTTCCAGCTTGACGTTTTGGAGGGGAGAGATCGTTGCTTCGATCCGGGCCCGATGATCGTCGTCGAGCTTCCAGCTTTCGACGAACAGGAACGGGATCTCGGGACAGGCCGCGGCAATGCGCACCGCAAGATCGAAGCCTTTTTCCTCATAGGGATTGATGAGGGTGATAAATTTACCCGTCGTCGGTGTGCTGTAGAGCGCGGGATTGATGGTCGGCGGGATAACCGTCGAATCGATATCGAATTTTGCCTTGTAGGCGCGCGCGGTGAACTCGGAATTGGCGATATACACCGCCGAATGGAGTTCACGCAGATCGCCGGCCAATTCGTCGAATTCGACATTCCTCAGATAGACGGCCAGCGGCACGCCAAGCGTCTGCAGCTCTCTGCCGATCGGCACCGAATTGTGGCACTGCACGACCGCGACATCCGGCCTCAACTTTTCGACGGCGAAGCCGGCCGCTTCCCAGGGAAACCACGCCCGCACCACGGGATAGCCCGGGAAATTGTCGATGACCGCGCGCTGACGAAGGAGCTTCATCTTGGCGCGCGCCCTGAAGCCGAACATGCCGTCGCCGAACAGCGCTGCCAGAACGGATGCCTCGTGACCGTTCTCGCGCAATTGCTCGACCAGGTGGTGAGTGCTCGACTGGACGCCACCGCTGAATTGCGGCGTGTAGCCGGTGCCGCCTGCAAACAGAACTTTCATGAACCTGGCTCCTCGTTGTGCCGCCCTGCCCTATGCCGCCATCCTGCCGATCGAGAAATACTCAATGCCGTGGCGGGCAATGACCTTGGGGTCGTAGAGGTTGCGGCCGTCGAAGATGACCGGCGTGGTCAGCGCATCCTTCACCGCGTCGAAGGACGGGGCGCGGAAACTCTTCCACTCGGTGGCGATCAGCAACGCGTCGGCGCCGCGCAGTGCTGCCTCCTTGGTGCCGCACAGAAGCAGATCGTCGCGCAGGCCATAGATGGCCTGGCATTCCTGCATCGCTTCGGGGTCATAAGCCTGCACACTGGCGCCGGCCTTCCACAGCGCTTCCATCAGGACGCGCGCCGGCGCCTCGCGCATGTCGTCAGTGTTGGGCTTGAAGGCCAAGCCCCAGAGCGCGAAGGTCTTGCCCTTGAGATTGCCCTTGAAATAGCGGTGCACCTTGTCGAACAGCACCGACTTCTGCTCGTTGTTGCGCTCCTCGACGGCGCGCAGCAGCTTGGCGTCGAACTTGACGCCTTCGGCGGTCTTGATCAGGGCGCGCACGTCCTTGGGGAAGCACGAGCCGCCATAGCCGAGGCCGGGATAGATGAAGTGGTAGCCGATGCGCGGATCCGAGCCGATGCCCTTGCGCACCTCCTCGATGTCGGCGCCGAGCTGCTCGGCCAGATTGGCCATCTCGTTCATGAAGGAGATCTTGGTCGCCAGCATGCAGTTGGCGGCGTACTTCGTGAATTCGGCGCTGCGCACGTCCATCACGATCATCTTCTCGTGGTTGCGGTTGAACGGCGCGTAGAGCTCGCGCATCACCGCCTCGGTGCCCTCGCTGTTGGTGCCGACAATGATGCGGTCGGGCTTCATGCAGTCGGCAACGGCGGAGCCTTCCTTGAGGAATTCCGGATTGGAGGCGACGTCGAAAGCCAGATCCTGGCGGCTGCGCACCTTCAGCGTCTCGGCGATCCTGGCCTTGACCTTTTCGCAGGTGCCGACCGGCACGGTCGACTTGCCGACGACGATCTTGGGACTGTCCATCTCGCGGCCGATAGTCTCGGCCACCGCCAGCACATATTTGAGGTCGGCCGAGCCGTCCTCTCCGGGCGGCGTGCCGACCGCGATCATCTGGATCTCGCCATGCTTGACGGCCGCGGCGGCATCGGTGGTGAACTTGATGCGGCCGGCCGCATGGTTCTCCTTGACCAGGGCCTCCAGTCCCGGCTCGAAAATCGGCACGAAGCCCTGGTTGAGCCGTTCGACTTTCTTTTCGTCGACATCGACGCACACCACCTGGTGCCCGACTTCCGCCAGCACCGCGGCCTGCACGAGACCGACATAGCCAATTCCAAAGACCGTCAAATTCATTCGGGTTAATTCCTGTTCATGCCCTTTGGCCTGATATTGTCGGGCCGGTTCAGATCTACTTTATGCTGCTTACACTACATGCCAGCGATTCCGGAAACTGGCACGGCTGGCCGAGCGCGGTGAAGGCGACGCGTTGCACCTGCATCGACACCTGACGGCCGGGATCCGAAAACGCGCCCATCCAGTTGGTCAGCGTGTCGCTGCCCCAGAGGCTGAAGAATATCTTCTGCGAATGGGTCGGCAATTGCTCGGGATCGGTCACTTCCTGGACCAGCTTGCCGTTGACGTACCAGCGCAGCCGGTCCTTTTCCCAGATGAAGGCATAGTCGTTGAAGCCCTTGTCGGTGCCGCCTTCGACTTCGGCCAGCTTCTCGTTCTTGGGCTTGCCGGCGATGTAGCTGTTGACCTGCACCTTGGAGGTGTCCTTGGTCAGGACCTCGAAGTCGATCTCGTACCAGGGTTGTTTGTCGGCGGGACCGATATAGGTGAAGAAAGCGGCGTTGAGGCCGGACCCGGTGTCGGTCTTCATCCGCGCCTCATAGGTTCCGTAGCCAAAGCGCTGCTTGGTCTGGATCTCGGCGCAGGCGAACTCGCGATCCTTCAATTTGCGCTTTTCGAAGCCGAGCGTCAGCATGTTGTCGGAAAGTTTGACCAGGCTTTTCGACCAGGTGCAGTTCTGGTGCTTGCCGTTCGACCAGCCGTCGGAGACATACCAGCGCGAGCGATCGAAACTCTTGAAATCGTCGACGAAGGACGGTGCGCTTTGTATCTCCGGGGAGGCATCCTGGGCGCGGGAGGGCTGCGCGGCGCCGAAGAGCGCTGCGGCTGCCGCCAGCAGAAGCGCGCCGACGGATAGAAGACGCACTTGCCGATTTGGCTGCGCCGAAATCATGGCATCGACCGCCACGATGGGAGTCGTCTTCGGATCTGCGTTCATATCAATTCACCTTTGTGCTGTTCCGCCCCAACCCAAAGTCACCGATTGGCCCGCATCACTAACGGGCTGGTCTCGATCCTCCGTCCCCTCGAACTTTCTCGTTTGTGCCTCGTATGACCGGCCCGAGCCGAAGCTGTCAGGCCCGGCTTGCGGATTTGATGAATTCGCCCTGCGAATCGGAACCCTGGCCATTTTCGTCGACGATCACGTCGAGTGAATGACGCAGGTCCTTCATCCGGCTGGTCTGGCGCGCCAATTCGGCTATGCGCTGTTCGCAGTTCAGAATCGATTTCGTCAATTCGCCGACCTCAGACCGCTTGCTTGCCGACGTTGAACCGTTCTCCATCGACTCGACCAGGAAGGCCGCGTTGGTGGACTCCGACCGATAGCGATTCTCCAGCCCGGTTTTCTCGGCCGAGATCTCGGCCGTGATCTGATCCAGCAGCTTTGCCAGACGGTCGAAACGCGCCAGATCGGTCTGCTTGTCCCGGGCCGGGTCCCTGGACCTGAAGCCGAAAATTGAAGCCATCCGGTTGGCCTTCCAAAATTGCTGCACCGCAACATACAGTGCCATCGTCGGGGCGCGTAGGCAACCTCCGAGTTTCAGAAAGGCAATTTTTCCACCTTCCTTACCCGTTGCCGCGGACTGAACAGGCCTACTTGTCCAGGGACGTGCTGGTTCCCGCCATCAAGTACCGCAAGGGCGGCACTGGCTGCTGTCTCGGTGATAAACCGACGTGACGAAACAACGCATCGAGCTTGTCCGAGGCAACGCCGCGAACGATGGGAATGAGGTTTGACTGGCTGGCCAGCGCATAGGCGGCGGCCGACGCCATGCCGCGCTCGGCCTTCACGTCGAGGAAATTGCGCAGCCGGTATTTGTCGCGCACATGCCGCTCGTGCTTGCGCAGCACGGCCTTGGAGCCTTCAGGCAGGCTGTCGATCTTGAGAAGCGCCAGGTCGGCATCGGCCAGGCGCTTCAGATCCTGCGTCTTGTGACGGCCGCTCAGCGAATCGGCGCGCACGATAGCGCCATAGCCGCAGGACCGGAGGACCTTGAATCGCGCGCCAAGCGCAAAGGCGCGGGCGTAAAGCTCATAGTCTTCGCCGAGCCGCAGGTTTTCGTCGTAACGCAGCCCATGCCTGTCGAGGAAAGCCCTTGATATGACCGGCTTGAGAAAGCCGAGTTCGCCGCGCTGCACGCGCCGCCTGGAGATATTGCCTTCGATGAACCGCTCGAAGTCGAGGAACTCCGGCTCGGCCGAAAAGGACGGGGCGACGATCTTCGAGACATCGGTCGCCGTATCGTCGCGGATCAGCATGATGTTGTCGGCGGCGAAATCCCAGTCGGTGCTGGCAAACAGCTGGCGAAACCGGCCCTCGAGGAAGAAATCGTCGGCGTCGAGAACACTGATGAAGGGCGATTTCGAGCCGGCAATGGCGGCATTGCGGGCACAGGACGGTCCGCGATTGACGTC
The DNA here is from genome assembly GCF_053714315.1 of Mesorhizobium sp. PL10. NCBI lineage: Bacteria > Pseudomonadati > Pseudomonadota > Alphaproteobacteria > Hyphomicrobiales > Phyllobacteriaceae > Mesorhizobium > Mesorhizobium sp. PL10. The sequence goes on from NZ_JBSKBR010000009.1 coordinate 86,616, forward strand.
GAGGCGGATGACCGACAGCCGGCCGGTGCCATCGTCGGCAGCAGTGGCGACTTTTGCGGTGTCGTCGGTGGAGGCATCGTCGACGACGACGACTTCCGCCACCTCCGGCTCGCGCAACGCCGAGGCGATGGCCGCAGGAATGGTCCGGGCCGCGTTGCGGGCCGCGATGATCACGCAGACCCGGGATTCTGATACGGACATGGGGACGCCTTTCAATTCCATAGATGGTTGCCGACTTTGCCCTGCCCCTTGTCCCCCGCGGGGAACCCCAACCCATCCTCCCATGATCCGTCGGCACCCAACCAGGACGGAATCGTCGCTGCCTGCTGCCGTCCTGCGATAGCCATCATCACCGGCCTTCCGGCCGTTCGAAGATCCGCCGGCTGAGGTCGGCGGATGCGGCCCAGCCGGCCTCGCTCAGGTACCGGACCGGTTCGCGTCCACACAGCTCCCATAAGACGGTGCGTCGCTGTGGCCATCTGAGCGACGACAGCCACGGCGCGACGACCATGTGGAACAGGTCTTCATTGCCGATGCGTGACAGGATCCGCGTCGCCCGCTCCGACAGCAGCGTGCCGGAGCCGCCAAGCAGCACGTCGGCGGCGCGCAGGCCCAGCAGCAACGTGTCGGCCAGCCCCTGCTCGGCCGCGTGGTCGAGTACAGTCTGCTGCTCGGCCTCGCTCAGGCGGCTGGCGGCGGCTCTGATGTCGCAGACATAGCCCGCGCAGGGCTCGCGGTTGAACAGCGCCTTGGCGACGCTGATGCATGACAACAGCAGGGTGTCGGAAGCCGAGATGAAAGGCACGCTGGAGCCGGCGATCGCAAGCGCGCGCTTGCGGCGCAGGAAGCCGTCCGTGTCACGCGGGCTCGGCGATCCCGGCTGCTGCAGCCGGTAATGGAGATCGACGGTGGACAGTTTCTGGCCCTGGCTGCGAACCATGTGCTGTTCGCCCAAAAACCGCACCCACCAGACGGAGCGGGACTTGCCGGCGACCTCGTAGCCGATCGAGCGCAGCGCATCGCGGGCTTTGAAGAAGCCGGCCGGCGACACCAATATGTCGACATCGCCGGACGGCTTCATGAAGTGGTCGCCGTAGAGCAACTGCTGCTGAAACGGTCCCTTCAGGAAGACAAAATCGATCCTGCTGTCGCGCAGCGCCTTGTCGATGGCCATCGAATCCATGATGCCGGACGAGTTCATCGCGATCGTGCGCCGGCGATAGGTGTCGAGCCACTCGAGCAGCCCCGGCGGGGTCTCGCCCACGGGTGGGCGCGACAAGGCTTTCAGAACAAAGGTCCCGACCTTGTTCAGCCTGGCGATGTCGCAAACATCGGCAACGGAGATGGCCGGTGCAGGCGCAGTGCTGGCGCTCGCTTCCGCGTTGAAGAATAGCCGCAGGCACGCCTGCACATAGGCCACTTCGTCGGCGCAGCCGGCGGCGCGCAATCTTTCGAAGGTCCCTTCCTGCAAGGCCATATGCTGCAGCATCTCCGCAAAAAATTTTGTGAGGCGAGTTATATTGCAAGTGCGAAGGAAAGCATCGCCAAAATCATCTGCCGCGTCCAGTTTTTCCTTCAGCGCCGATTTCCTGCAACCTGAGCGTTTAGCGACACAACTGCACAAGCGGGCGCGATCGTCGGCCGAATCCGGCCATGTTGCGGGCACGCCCGCAACAATTTTGTCCCAATTCGGCCGAGCTCAAAAGACAGGCATCTTGGGCGAAAATTTTAATGCAATTAAATCAGATGCTTAATTAAGCGTCACGGATAGGTCGTTGAATCTACCCGGAATGCGCGGCTAGAATGCAGATGCAAGCGTTTTGATCACCCTGGCAGGCAGCCGCAACCGAGAATTGATTAACGGTGGGTAAATCAGACTTGACTCATAAATGCTGCCATGCAGCTATTGCGGTGCAGCAATAGATCGCTGTCGGCAATCGACAGGCCGCTTCCAGTCCATAATTGGAGAGTAAAATGGAACAGAATGTTGAAAAGCATGAGTACGAAACCCCAAGCCTGACGGTCCACGGCTCGATCGAGACGATCACGCAAGGCGGTAGCGGCACCACGGCACTCGACGCCTCGTTTCCGGCACATACGCCGGTCGGCGAACTCACCTTCTCCTGAGACTCTTCTCGTTGGGGTGACAAAGTCCTGACTCTGAAACAGAGCGCATTAAGGAGAGTCGGGGCTCAGGTCCCGGCTCTCGCGTCTTGTCCGGAATTGCCCAAGCATTGGCGTTGAAAGCAGTGTCGTGTGAGCGAGGTTTAGGATGGACTGGAAACCCTCGGATCATGATCGGGTGAGCGCCAGCAAGGATGCCGTGGCCTGCGAATTCGGCAACGGCCTGGCGCTGCTCGATATGCGATCCAACATTTATTACAGCCTGAACAGCGTCGGGGCCTTTATCTGGGAGCTGATCCAGGAGCCGAAGCCGATTGCGGAAATCCGCAGCGCAGTACTCGAGCGCTACAATGTCGAGCCCGAACGCTGCAAAGCCGATGTCGACGGATTGTTGAAAGGTCTGGCGGATGCCGGGCTTGCGAGGCTCCATAATGAGGAACTTGTCTAGGGTTCTCTCGCTCAGCGGACCGGAGATGTTTTTTCTCGGCCACTGCCTCGCGGTGGTCATCGCGGTGCGGCTGGGGCTGACACTGTTTTCCTACAACCGGGTGCGTCGCGTGGTGACGCGGCTCGACGCGAGCGAGCCGGCCGGCCTCGGCGATCTCAGGCGCGTCGCCTGGGGCGTTGCCGCCGCGGCGCGGCTGGTGCCGGGCGCAAGCTGCCTCACCCAGGCGCTTTCCGGCCAGTATCTGCTTGCCCGCCAGGGCAACGCTTCGAAGATCCGTATCGGCATCGAGCGCGATACCGGGACTGAATTGAAGGCGCATGCCTGGCTGGTCAGCGGCGACCACATTGTGCTTGGCGGCTCGCTTGGCAGGTTTACCCATCTCGTCGACCACGGCCAGTGACCGATGAGCGGCGTCGCCGGAATTCTGCTCAGGCAGGAAGGCAAGCCGGCGGCCGCGGCCGATATCCAGCGCATGCTTGCCCGCATGCAGCATCGCGCGCCTGACGGCAGTTCGTGGTGGATGGACCAGGGCGTCGTTCTTGGCCACGCCTGGCTCAACACCACCGATGAAGCCGGACCCGGCCCGCTGACGATGGCCGGCGGCAAGCTCGCGATCACCGCGGACTGCCGACTGGACAATCGCGACGAATTGCTGGCCAGGCTCGGCATCAGGGACAGCTCGGTTGCCGACGCCGTGCTGTTGATGCGCGCCTATCTGCGCTGGGGCGAAGCCTGCCCCGACCATCTGCAGGGCGATTTTGCCTTTGCCATCTGGGATGGCGAGCGCCAGCAGCTGTTTTGCGTGCGCGATCATTTCGGCGTCAAACCCTTCTACTACCATTCGAGCGACCGGAGCTTCGTCTTTGCCTCCGAGATCGGGCCGATCCTCGATGTCGGCGGCGTCGACATGCGCATCAGCGAACATCAGATTTCCGGATTTCTCGCTGGGCTGCCGGACGATCCGCAATCAACCGCCTACGCCGATATCTTCCGCCTGCCGGCGCGCCACAGCCTAACCGTGACCGGCAACCAGGTGGTGTTGCGCCGCTACTGGCAGATCGAGCCTTCGCCCAGGCGGATGCGGTCGGACGCGGCCGAAGAGTTTCGCCATCTGTTTTCGCAATCGGTCCGCAACCGTATGCGCGGCACGCCGGCGGTCGGTGCGATGCTGAGTGGAGGGCTCGATTCCTCCTCGATCGCCTGCGTTGCAGGCCTGCAGAATACGGCGCAGCGGAAGCCGAGGCTGCCGACCTTCTCATTGGTGTTCGAAAAGGGTTCGCCGATGGACGAGCGGCCTTTCATCGAGGCGGTGCTTGGGCAGCACAGGGTCGACGGCACCCTGATTTCCGTCGGCAACTATGCGCCCTTCGCTGAATTCGAGCGCATCCTGGAAGAGCAGGAAGAAACGTTCCTGGCGCCTGGCCTATCGCTGACCCGCGACATCTACAGAACCGCGGGCGCCAAGGGCATGAAAGTGCTGTTGGACGGCCATGGCGGCGACGAGGTGGTTTCGCAGGGCCACGGCCATCTGCACGAACTCGCCGATGCGGGCAAATGGATGGAGCTGTGGCGCGAGCTGCGCAGCGCCTCCAATACCTATGGCGACGGCATGCTCGGCCTCTACTACCAGTTCCTCACCCTTTACGGGCCGGCCTGGCGCATTGCCAAAATCAGACGGCTCGCAAACCGCGCGCTGAGCAAATTGCGGCGCCATCCCACTGGGCGGCCGGCGACGAGTTGGCGCGGCCTGATCAATCCGGATCTGGCGAAGCGGACGGACCTTGTCGAGCGGTTCCGCAGAGCCGGTTATATGCCGCCCGCGGTCAGCGCCAGCGAGACCCTGACCCATCGCTGGCTGCTGTCGAACGGGATGGTGCCGCACGCTTTCGAGGTTCTCGACAAGGCGGCGGCGAATTTCGGCGTCGAACCCCGCTACCCCTTCTGGGACAAGCCGCTGGTCGAGTTCTGCCTGGCGCTGCCCGGTGCGGAAAAGCTGAACCAGGGCTTCGGCCGTTCGGTTCTGCGGCGGGCCATGGAAGGAATTTTGCCGCCGGCGGTGCAGTGGCGGCGCGACAAGATCGATTTCACCTCCAACTTGGTTAAAGGCATGCTCGGCAATCACCGCGATCTCCTCGACAAGGTACTGGTTTCGGATGCGGCGCTGATTGCCCCTTACGTCAACCTGCCCGAAGTGACCGCCGCCTATGGCCGCATCTCGCGGCAACCGGACGAAGCCACCTTGCCCGATGTCCAGTATGTCTGGCGTTCGATCGCACTGTCGTTGTGGTTGCGGCAGGTGCAACTGCGCGGGAGGCACGCGTGATGCCGGCCAACATGTCACTCGCCGCCGATGACCGGCATCCAGGTGCTGCCCGCGTGCGGCACTTCTACAAGGCCTATGGCCTGACGATCGCTTCGCAGATCGAGCTGCCCGAGCTGGAGCCAAGCGCGCCGGCCTCTGTCGACGTGCTGATCGCGGTCGGCCCGATCGACCTGCCAAAGCCCTCGCCCGAGACCGGAACCGCTTTCCGCTTCGAGCCGCGGCAGCAATATCTGGCATGGCAGACGGTCGGCGCCTTCCTGATCACCGACGCCTGCCGCATCGAGGTGGAGCCGGCGCCGGGCGTGGACGATGCACTGCTGGCGTTCCCGCTGCTCGGTCCGGTCATGGCGCTGCTCCTGCATCAGCGCGGCCTGCTCATCCTGCACGCCAGCGCCATTGCCGTCGGCGGCAACAGCGCTGTTTTCATGGGCGACAAAGGCGCGGGCAAATCGACGACGGCAAGTGCGATGATCCGGGCCGGCCATCGGTTGCTGACCGACGATGTCGTGGCGCTCGATCTGGCGGACCGGCCGATGATCGTTCCGGGTTTCCCGCAGCTGAAGCTCGCCGCCGATGCCGCCGCCGCCATCCCGATCCAGGCGGAGATCCGCCCGCAAGTGCATGCGGCCATCGACAAGATGCAGCATCGCCTGCACGGCGGGTTCTCAGGCGATGCGGTGCCGGTGACCAGGATCTATATCCTCGAGCGCAGCGACAAGGCAGCGATTATGCCGCTGCCAAGCGTCGGCGCCCTGCCGGCAATCATTAAATTCTCCTATGTGACCCGGTTCGGCCGCCCGGCCCTGGTCGGCGATTTTGCCACGACGCATCTTAGCCAATGCGCCGCCTTGGCCAGCCAGGTTGGCGTCTGCCGCCTTGAAGTGCCGAGCGGGCTCGACCGGATCGGTGAAGCCGTCGCCCTGATCGAAAACGATCTGGCTGCCGGCAACCGGCCGCGGTGAGCTGACATGTCCTCATCGAAGATCTTGCAACTGTCGTTTTACCTTGATGTCGCCGGATTCGGCGCCGCCATGGCCCGGATCGGCGGGCGCAGGACGCTGACCGCGCTGCTGTTCCTCATCCTGGGGAGCCTGACCGAAGGCATCTCGATCCTGCTTCTGGTGCCGCTGCTGCATCTGGTCGGGCGGCCCGAGCAGAATTTCGCCGTCAGGCTGCCGAACAATGACTTTGTGCGCTGGCTGGCGCCGGACGGCACGTTGCAACTGGCCACGGTGCTTTGCCTGCTGGTCGGGCTTGTCGCGCTGCAGGCGGCGTTCAATCGCTACAAATCCGTCTACATGGCGCGGCTGCTGCTCGACTTCATCAACCGGCTGCGCATGAACCTGTTCGAGAGCATCGGCAAAGCGCGGTGGGGGATTTTTGCGCGCATGCGCAGCTCCGACCTCGACCACGCGCTGACCGGCGACATCGACCGCGTACAGTCGGCCGCCTTCTCGCTGCTGATGCTGGTGCAGATCGCCGTCCTTTTGGCCGGCTATCTCGTGGTGTCGCTGTTCATTTCGCCTGTCATGACGGCGTTCGCCATCGTCGTCGGCATCGTCACCTTCCTGGCGCTGCAACCGTTTCGCGCGCGGGCCAGCGCCTTCGGCCGGGTTTTGACCACCAATCGCCAGGATCAGTACCGAACGGTCTCGGAGTTCCTCGGCGGCATCAAGGTGGCCAAGAGCCTGAATGTCGAGGCGACCTATTACGCGCAGCTTCGCGCGACGCTGGAGAGAATGAAGGCCGACAACATCAACTATGTGCGCAACAGCACCATCGGCACCGCTCTGTTCCAGGTCGCCAGCGTCATCGGCCTCAGCCTGTTCATCTATGTCGCTTTGGTCCGCTTCAACCTCTCCCTGGCCGAGATCGTTGTGCTGCTTCTAGTGTTCATGCGCATTGCGCCGCGCTTCATGGATATGCAGATGCAGGCGCAGCAGGTGCTGATCAATCTGCCCGCCTATGCCTCGATGCGCGACATGCAGGCGCGTTTCGACGCCGAGCGCGAACCGGCGAATGGCGAATCCGATGTCAAACTGTCGCTCGATATCGGGCTCAACATCCGCAATGTCTCCTTTGCCTATGAAGCTGGCGGCAAGCCGGTGGTGAGCGATGTCACCTTCGGTCTGCCCGCCGGCAAGGTGACGGCCCTGATCGGTCCTTCCGGATCGGGCAAGAGCACGCTTGCCGACATGCTGCTCGGCCTGCTGGAACCCAGCGAAGGCACGATCCTGGCCGACGGCGTCGAGATCAATGCTGCCAACCGTCGGCGCTGGCGCGACCAGGTGGCCTATGTGCCGCAGGATGTATTCCTGCTGCACGACACGATCGCCGCCAATCTGCGCCTTGCCGCACCGCAGGCCAGCGACGCGGAGCTGTGGACTGCACTTCGCGCCGCGCATGGCGCCGATTTTGTCGAGCGGCTGGAGTTGCGGCTCGACACGGTGGTCGGCGATCGCGGCGTGCGGCTCTCAGGCGGCGAACGCCAGCGTATTGCGCTGGCGCGCGCGCTGCTGCGCAAGCCCTTGCTGCTCATTCTCGACGAGGCGACCAGCGCGCTCGACTGGCAGAACCAGTCTCTGATCGCCAAATCGATCGACGGCTTGCGCGGGTCGATGACCATCCTGACCATTGCGCACAGGCCGTCGATGATCGCCTTCGCCGACTGGGTGGTTGCGATCGAAACCGGCCGCATCGTCGAAGTCGGGCAATATCAGAGGTTGAAAGCGAAGGCCGGCAGCCGCCTGTCCAAAATGCTTTCAGGCGAGCAATCGGAACCGGAGCCGGCCGAGGCAGGCTAGATCGGCGATGATCCGAGGCCGACGTTGCGGCCTCAGACTGTTCAGTGCACGCTGCGCCTGGCCGAGAGCTTCTCGCCTTCAGCCGCCTTTTCAGCGCCGAGGCTTCTTTCGGCGTCGCGAGCCCTGTCTGCCGATGTCGGAGCGCTCCTGGCGATCATCACATAGACCAGCAGGAAATAGCCGATCTGAATGAGGACAGCGCAGCCGATGACGCGAAGCACCGTTGTGGTGACCGTTGCGCCGTCGACATAGGACCACGCAGCCACGATCGCGAGGGCGAAGACCATTCCAATGACGAATTTTGGTAACGACATGATCGGCGGCCCGTCAACCGGCCCGAGCATGCAAAAGCGATGACTTACCCACCCGAGTATCTCCCCATTCGCCAGCGAGCTTATTTAGCTGCTCCTTTTCGGCCGGTTGCTTCCGGCCTTCCCAACCCATCCAGACTCTAACAGGAATAATTTGCGACTCTATTAAGGCGCGAAACTGACGGCAAGGGCAACCGGCGATAATTTTCAATCTGCCGACCCGTTCGACTCTGCCATGCTGCGATGCACACGCAGGGGTGGTGGCCTAACTCGTCAAACGATTTCTACTTGAGTAGAACCTACAATGTTGATTAGTATTTTATTTGGTTAATTTGGCAAAACGAGTGATTCGAAAATCAGTTAAAGCCGTTCCCTCTGAGGTGAAGGACGATTCGGCCAAAATTGGCCGAAAAAAGGCATTACATTTCCTGACGTTGCTAATTATTCGTCACAAACTCGCCATAAAGGGCAAAATTTGGGCAGGGCGCGTTTATTATTTAGTCAATTCATGACGTGACTATTTCACCCGTATGGGAAATTGTGTGTTGCGCTGCAGCATTTTTTTGGTATCGTGACATAAACCATCCGTTCAACGTATGGAGCTTTTGCATGAGGGATGTTGCCAAGTCGGCCAATGCGGCATTTTCGCAGGTCGGCATAGATTTTCCGCCACCGATTGGCGGGCTGCTAAAGCGCAGTTTCGATATTTTCGGTTCACTTGTCGGCCTGGTGGCGCTCAGCCCGCTGTTCCTGATGGTGGCCCTTCTGGTCAAGCTTTCCGACGGTGGCTCGATCTTCTACGGCCACAAGCGAATTGGACGCGGCGGGCGGATTTTCCCGTGCCTCAAGTTCCGCACCATGGTCGAAGACGGCGAACGCGTGCTGACCGCTTATCTGGCGGTCAACCCGGAAGCCAATGCCGAATGGATCGCGACCCGCAAGCTCAAGAACGATCCGCGTGTCACCCGCGTCGGCGCCGTTCTGCGCAAGCTCAGCCTCGACGAATTGCCGCAGATCATCAATATCCTGCAGGGCGACATGAGCCTTGTCGGGCCTCGTCCCGTGGTGCGCGACGAGCTTGAGATCTATGGCAGCGCCGCGGTCTACTATTTGAAGTCGCGGCCTGGCTTGACCGGGCTCTGGCAGGTCAGCGGGCGCAACGATGTCTCCTATGATAGCCGCGTCGCGTTCGACCGCCACTATGTCGAGAACTGGTCGTTGTTCGAAGACGTTCGCATCATCCTCAAGACCGTGCCTGCGGTGTGGATGTCGCGCGGTTCCTACTGACCGACCGCAACTGGTCAGCAATCGGGCCGGTTCCGGCCCGAAGCCAATCCGGTCCAAAGCCATTCGGCGATGGGCCGGCCTTGCATTTGCAACCGCGGTGCTCAACCAGCACTCGGCAGCAGGCCTATCGGGCGGATGGGGCCAAAACGGATCGGAAACGCTCAGTTGAAAACAGACATATCAGCGTATTTTCGCCTTGCTGGCCCGATGCGGCCGGCACGGCTTGTCGCCACGTGCCTCGCACTGTCGCTCACGGTTCCGGCGCTCTCCAGTCCAGCGATGGCCGACGAGTATCGGCTCGGCTCGCAGGACAAGCTCAACATCCGCGTCGCCGAATGGCAGACCGTCGAAGGCACGTTCCGTGACTGGACGGCGGTAAACGGCGAATATTCGGTCGGTCCTGCTGGAACCCTGTCGGTGCCGTTCGTCGGTGAGTTGCCTGCGGCCGGCAAAACCACTTCGGAGGTCGCGGCCGCGATCAGCGTCGCCCTGCAGCGCAAGCTTGCCTTGTCGGACAAGCCGGAAGCCTCGGTGGAGATGGTGCAGTTCCGGCCGTTCTACATCTCGGGCGAGATTCAGACCCCCGGCCAGTTTCCCTATGTGCCCGATCTGACCGTGCTGAAGGCGGTCAGCATCGCCGGCGGCAACAGGCGCAACGCCGACTATGGCCCGCAACTGGGCAAGGACCTGGTGACCGCCAAAGGCAATTTCGACATTTATGACGACCAGCGCGTGCGGCTGATCGTCAAGCGTGCCCGCATCGACGCGGACCTTGCCGGCAAGGCGAATTTCGAGGTGCCGAAGGAAGTCGAGGGTGATCCGAGGCTTCAGGCCATCGTCGCCGACGAAATGCAGATTCTGACCGCCGACCAGAAGGCGCTGAAGCTGAAGCTGCAGGCGCTCGACGAATTGAAAGGGGTCCTGCAGGGCGAAATCGAAGCGCTGCAGAAGAAGATCGTCAACCAGCAGCGGCAGGTCGACCTCGCCAAACAACAGCTCGAAAGCATCAGCCCGCTGGTGCAGAAGGGCCTGGTCGTCAACACCCGCATACTGAGTTCGGAGCAGTCCGTCGCCAATCTGCAAGGCCAGATTCTCGACTATGAGACGGCCATCCTCACCGCCAAGCAGTCGATCAGCAAGGCGTCGCAGGACGCCATCGATGTTCAGAACACCTTGAATTCGAACCTTGCCGCCAGCCGGCAGCAGGTCGAAGCCGACCTGAACGAGGCCGCACTCCGGGTGGGCATGCAGAAGGGCCTGATAGCCCAGGCATCGGATCCCGCCACGACGGCCGCCATCACAAGCAGTGAAGAACCGACCTTTCTCTATTCGCTGGTGCGCGTTTCCGACGGTAAGACAAGCGAGATCGAGGCCAAGGAAGACACACCGGTGCTGCCGGGCGACGTCATCAAGGTGAAGCTGGCGCCGACGGCCAGCCAATAGTCGGCCACCCCGGGGCTCGCTCGACGAGACGCGCGCGAGGAAGACGGGAGGAACAATTTCGGCTCGTTCGCGCCAGGTGCGGGCGGGCTGGATCGGCGAACCGATCCCGCTCTTTGTTTGTAAGCAATTCCGGACGGAAAACCGCTCGCACTTTTCCTGCAATTGCTTTGACCGTTTCGACCGCTTGAAGGCATACAATGCAGCCCGCCGCCCCACGCCATGTCTACATCAATCTCGACGCCATCCGCGGCGTGGCGGCGATCAGCGTGATGCTCTACCACTTCTCGCCATTCCTGGCCGACGGCAAGGTGCTGCCGTCGAGCTATCTGGCGGTCGACCTTTTCTTCCTGCTCAGCGGCTTCGTCATCGCGCATGCCTATGACCGCAAGATCGAAAACGGCATGGGCCTGGGCACGTTCGTGGCGATACGCCTGATCCGGCTCTACCCGCTCTACCTTGCCGGCACGTTGCTCGGCTTTTTCTATCTGCTGGTCAAGAACAGGCTGATCCCTGCGGAATACATGCCGATCTCCGAGATCGGCACCATGCTGACGACGGGCATGTTGTTCATTCCGCTGGTCAGCGATGCCTATCACACGATCTTCCCGCTTAATCCGGCGTCGTGGTCGCTGTTCTTCGAGTTGATCGTCAACATCGCCTATGTCGCTGTGTTTTTCCTGCTGTCGAAGCGCGTGCTGAGCGTGCTCATCGCCGTCAGCCTGGCGCTGCTGGTGGTCGCCTCGATCGTGGCCGGCACGCTCGACTTCGGCATGACTGGCAAGACCATCATCAGCGGCCTGCCGCGCGTCTTTTTCTCGTTCTTCCTGGGCGTGCTGCTTTGCCGATCCATGACGCGCTATCAAGGCAGCCTCGGCTTCGTGCGGGGTGGGTGGTGGGTCGAGGCCGCCATCGCGCTGACGCTTATGGTCTTTGCCATTGCGCCGGCCGGCGGCGCGCGCGTTGCCTACGATCTCGCCTGCATCGTCTTCGTGTTCCCGGCCCTGGTGGTGATCGGCGCCGTGGCGCCTACCGCTGCCGGCCTGTCAGGCCTCTATGGCTGGCTGGGGCGGATCTCCTACCCGATCTACATCATCCACACGCCGATGCTGATGATTATCGCCGGCGCAGGCAAGGCCGCCTCGATCGACCCGTTCGCCCACCATCCCTGGTTCGGCATCGTCATGGCGGTTTCGGTCATCGTCATCGCCGATATCGCAACGCGCATTTACGACGAACCGTTGCGCCGCTTCCTGCAACGGCTGATGCAGCGCAAGCAGGCCGTCGCCTGATCTGTCCGGGCGGCTTACCGTTTCACGGAAACGGCGATCCGCTCTAACGTCTTGTTTTGAAGCAATCCTCCGGGGAAAGCGCTACGCGCTTTTCCCAGGGACTGCGCTTCACACTTGTCCTGGAATTGCTTTTAGACGCGTGCCGGCATGCGGCCGCTGGCAGCCTTCTCATCCTGCACGGGGGCATAGACCCGCCTTGCCCTGGCAACCGGCACCGGGCGCAGCTTGAACAGGCCGTAATAGACGATGAACGAGGCCGTGAAATAGGGGCCGAGTATCTCGACCTCGAAGAAGGAGCGGACCAGCATCAAGCCGACCGCGCCGGCAAGCACCACCGAATCGGCACTCCATTCGCCGAACACCACTTTCGAAACATGGCCCCAGAAGGAGCGCAGGATGATCAGCGCCAGTATGGTCATGCCGATGAAGCCAAGCTCGACCAGGGTCTCGATATAGGTGTTATGGAAATGGAAGCCGGTGCGGGTCGAGATGTAGAACTCCGCCCAGAGCCGTTCCGGATCGGCAAAGCCTTGTATCCAGTAGGCGGCATAGCCATAGCCGAGTACTGGATGCTGCTGCGCCGCCAGCCAGCCCTGTTCCCAGAGATAGGTGCGGCCGGTCAGCGTCGAATCCTTGCCGAAGATCCCGAGTACGAGGTCGAGCAGGCCGAGGTTGAGGGCGGCCACCACACCCGCGACCAGCGCGACGGCGCCGACGACAAACATGACGCGCCGATAGGCGCGCGACAGGATCTTGCTCATGGTGAGCAAGACCACGATGCCGATCACCGCCGGCAGCGAGGCGACCGAGGTCGCCGAATGGGCGATCGCCAGCATGTAGACCGACAACAGCATGATCGGCGCGGTCCACACGAAACTCATCCAGTTGCGCCGGTAAAAGACGAGAAAGGCAAGGCAGAAGAAGATGCCCAGTGAGGCGAAGAAGCCGACCTGGTTCTTGGAGCCGAAGGCGCCGACGAAATTGGTGGTGCCGTCGATCGTGTCGAGCGCATAGCCGCCGACCTTCAGCGAATAAAGCAGCACGATGAAGATGCCGATCAGCGAGCCCAGCACCAGCGTACGCACGCTTATGGTGCGCGCGGCGATGTAGGCACACAGGATATGCGAGAAATATTGCAGCCCCGCCCGAGCGCTGGTGCCGGCCGCCTGCGACCAGAAGACCGAAAGACAGATATAGGTGACAAAGAGCAGCGGCAGCCAGGTGCTGGAAAGATCGCGCGTGAAGCGCCGGTAGTCGACGAACAGCAGCGGCAGCCACACCAGATAATAGGCAAGGATCAGGATCTTGCCGAAATTGGTGGAATAGGCGAAGGCAAAGACCGATACGGCAACGGCGAAGGCGGCATAGGCCTTGTTGCCTTCCGGATCGATCAGAATGGATTTCGGGATCTTCATATACGTACCGGATTTCTCATCCATGCCGCCTTTCAACTGGGCAAGCCGCCTTTCAGCCGCGCATAAGCGCCCATGAACCGGCTTTCCGCGTCAGGCCTCGGGCGTGACACCCGCCGGTGGCCGCACGCGACCGCCAGAACCTGCCTTTGCCGGAGCCCGATCTGCGGGCATCCATTGTGCAGTGCAATATAACCTGTATCGCCTGTCACTCAATGGAAAAGTTGTCACGGGCAATCCGCCGGCCAGAACCATCATGCAACAGCCAGATGGCGCGAATGCGGCTTCACGCAAAATCAGGCCTTGGCCGCTACCACAGCGCTCCGCCGGTGATCTGGATGTTTTCCATGGTGATGCCCTTGGCCAGATCCGAGCACAGGAACACGGCCAGGGCCGCAATCTCCTGCGGCTGGAGCATGCGCTGCTGCGGGTTGCCTTTGGCGATCTCGGCCATCGCTTCCTCGGCCGTGCGTCCCTTGCCCTCGCGCTCGACGACCTGCGCCACATTGCGGCGCATCAGTTCGGTCTCGACCCAGGTCGGGCTGATCATGACGCAGGTGACGCCGTGCGCAGCGCCCTCCAGCGCCACGCAACGAGTGAGGCCCAGAAGCCCGGCCTTGGAGGCGCAGTAGGCCGGATTGTCCTTCCAGCCGACGGTGGCGGCCGTCGAGCCGATGTTGACGATGCGGCCCCAACCGCGCTCGATCATGCCGGGCAGCACCGCGCGGGTTGCACGAAAAGCGCCGGTGAGATTGGTGTCGACGATCTTGTCCCACAGCGCGTCGGAATGGCCACAGACCGGCTGTTCGGCGGTGGTGCCGGCGGCGTTGACCAGAATGTCGGCCGGTCCGATGGCCGCTTGCGCGTCCGCGGCAAACCGGTTCGTCACATCGCTTTCGCGGACATCGAGATGGGCGGCGTGGACCCTGGTGCCATGGGCAGCCAGGGCTGCGCGCACGCGCTCGATCTCGTCGGCGCCGGGATAGTAGGCTGCATCGGACTTGTCGGCGCCGGCGGGTGCTATGTAGGAGCCGACGGCGACATTGGCGCCGGCCTGCGCCAGTGCGGTGGCAATGGCGAAGCCCATGCCGGAAAACCCGCCGGTAACGATCGCGCTGCGGCCGGAAAGGTTTGTCATGAGGCGTAGTCTCCAGACTGTTCGATGCGGACGACCGGGCCCAACAGGATTTGAGATTCAGACGGCAAGGTAACCTCCGTCGACGACCATTTCGGAGCCGGTGACGAATTTGGATTCGTCCGAAGCGAGATAGACGACCATGTAGGCGATGTCGTTGGGCTCGCCGAGGAAGCCTATCGGATGGCGGGCCAGCGCCTTGGCTTTTTCCTGCTCAAGCTTGCCGAGGTCACGCAGATAGCTTTCCGTCTGCGGCGTCCAGATATAGCCAGGGTGGATCGAGTTGCAGCGTATGCCGTAGCTCTTCGCGGCGCAGTGTACCGCGACCGCCTTGGTCAGCGTACGCACGCCACCCTTAGAGGCGCAGTAGGCCGCGAGGTCAGCCTCGCCGATGATGCCGTCGATGGACGACAGGTTGATGATCGAGCCGCCTCCGGATTGTTTCATCAGGGCGATGCCGTGCTGGCAGCCGAGGAAGACACCGTCGAGATTGACCGCCATGGTGCGACGCCATTCGTCAAGCGAGGTGTCCTCGATGTTTTTGGCGATGGCGATGCCGGCATTGTTGACCAGCACGTCGAGCCTGCCAAAGCGTTTTGCCACCGCCGCCATCACCCTCGGCCAGGCGTCGGGTTCGGAAACGTCATGCTGAAGATGCAGGCATTCGCCACTTCCCCGGATGATCAGATCGGCCGTCTGGTGAGCGGCCGCTTCATCGATGTCGGTGACGACAAGCTTGGCGCCTTCGTCCGCAAGCAACACAGCAGCCGCCCGCCCGAGGCCCATTCCGGCCCCGGTGACGAGCGCTACCTTGCCTGCAACGCGGTTCACAAAACAAATGTCCTTATAATGGTTTGCCCAGCCATTCGCGGTAGAACCCTTCGAGATCCGGTTCGAAATCATGCACGATCGGATACCCGGGTGCCGCCGCTTCCACCTCGTGCATGGTGCCGCATTCCGGGCAGATGAATTCGCGGATTTCCATCCACTGCGGATCGGGAATGTCGCTGTTCGGGTAGATTTCGCGCAGCGCTTCTTCGGTGTTGCGCACGATGATCGCGGCCTTCAGCTTCCAGTTCTTGCGATAGTCACCGAAGGAATGACCGCATTCGCAGCGGGTGATCCGCTCATCGCCGCTCTGGCAGATGAAGAGATGATCCGAGACCGGCAGCAGGATCGGGTCCTTCCAGGCGACACGATCCTGATAGACGGCGACCATCTTTAAGAAGCGGTCATCATCCTTGTAGGCGCTCATGATGCGCCTGGTCTGCGGCCAGGGCAGCTTGCCGGCGGCCAGATCGCCGAGGACTTCCTTGCTGTATGAGGTCATGGCTTTGCTCCCGGCATGAAGATCGATCTGGCGTCAACGGTCCAGAAATTACTGAATTCCCTGGTGAAGCGCGACGACAGCTTGATCGCGCTGGCATACATTTTCTTCACCTCGGGCGCGAAGTCGGCCTTCTCGACGCGGCCACGTTCGCTGGCGATCCAGTCCGAAACCGGGATCGCCTTGGCCAGACGCTGCTTGCGCATGGCGGCACGGCGTTCGACGGTGGCGTCGATATCGGCAACGGGATAGCCGTCGGCGTCGTCCTTCAGCACGATGCCGAAAATCTGGATCGCCGCTTCGCGGGTGAGGTAGCCGTTCTCGACATCCCATGCGGTCTTGATCGGATCGCGCTCCAGCACGTCGCCGTAACCGCCGCCGCCATTGTAGGCATGGCTGAAGATGTCGCCCGACTTGTGCGGCGAGGTAATGTAGGGGCCCTCGACCAAGACATGGTCGCCGCCGATGGTCTTCTCATAGTCCGAGACATGCGGGTCGATCCCCGGTGCATGCGCCAGCGGTTCGCCTTTTGCCGCCAGCTCATGGATGTTGGAGTTGCGCACGGCGCGATGCTTCTGGCAGGTCGGCGCCGGATAGCCGCCGCACATGCCGCCATTGTCGAAAACGCGCGAGGAGTGCTCCGAGGTGTGGAGCCGCAGATGCGGGGTCTTGTTGATCAGCCAGGTCGAGACGAAGGAACAGCCGCCGCGATATTTGCCGGCGCCGCCCGAATTGGGGACGATCGAACGGCCGATATAGATCATCGGCATGGACTGTTCCCAGACCTCGATGTTGCCCATGTCGGATTCCGGATTCCAGCCGACATAGGCGGTGTCGAGGCCGTCGGCGATGGCCAGCGCGCCGGAGCCGGCGGCGGCGCATTCGAAATGCGCCATGCCGAACGGCGTGCCGTACTGGCTTTCGCCGCCCATCTCGATCATCGGGCTGTTGACCTGGCCGACGAAGGCTTCCTCGACGAAACCACGCGCAACGAAACTGCGCGACAAAAGCCGCTGGAAGACGCCATAGGCGGGCAGCAGCAGCGCCCATGAGGTGGCGGTCGCCACCATCTCGTTGTCGGGGTTGGTCCAGGTGCCATGCGGCAATTTCAGCTCGGTCGCCATCCAGGCGCCGTCATTGACCAGGCCTTCGAAATTCATGTGCTGGGTCAAGGTGACGAACATGCCGCCATCCATGCCGGCCGGCGTGCAGTTCATCGAATGGTAGCCCCAGGGCTGCGTGCCCTCGAAATCCATGGTGATCTTGCCGTCGGTGGTGATCTCCATCTCGATCGGGATGTTGTACAGCCAGTCCGGATCGCCGAGCAGCTGGAAGCCTGGTTTACCCGCAGTGACGTGACCGTAGAAAGTATGACCTCGGTAGATGCCGGGCACGGTGAGCTGGCGGGTGCGGGCGAGCTGGGCGCGGCGGCCTTCTTCGATGAACTCCTTCGACACCTTCATCCAGTAGTCCAAGCCGATCTCGGAGATCAGCTGCTTGACGCTTTCGCGCATGTCGATGCAGGAGGCGACCTTGGCCTTCTCGTCGAGCACCCAATAGATCGGCATGCGCAGATTGCGCTCGCAGCGGATGACGTAGTCGCGGCGGATCTCGTCATCCTCGCCGATCTTCTCGGCGCAGACGAAAAGGCCTTCGGTGAAGCGCTCTTGCGCCAGGCAGACGTCGCCGCCGGGCGTGATGCCGCCGGCTTCCAGCTCGTGGCAGACCGCACCCGCCCAGCCGACCAGCGTGCCTTCATGGAAGATCGGCACCACGTCCATGACGTCGGGCACCTGCACCGTGCCGATGAAGGCATCGTTGTTGGCGAAGATATCGCCTTCGCGGATCTTCGGGTTTTCCTCGTAGTTGTTCTTGATCATCCATTTGATGAAGCGGCTCATCGTGTGGACATGGACCATGATACCGTTGGAGAGCGCGATGGCGTCACCCTCAGGGGTGTAGATGGCCACGACCATTTCGCCGACCTCGCGTACGCCGGGCGAAGCCGAGATGCGGCGGGCCATTTCACGGGCCGAGACGCAATAGGCGCGCAGCTTGGTGTGCAGCGTCTCGAATTTCAGCGGGTCCTGGTTGCGCAGGGTGAGCTCGGTGATGCCGTCGTAGCAGCCGGTCTCTTCCATCAGCCGCTCGGACTCGAGCAGTCTCTCGCGAAGGCGCAGCACCGAGGCAGGTTTGTCCAACATGGCGACGCCCTCTCAAGCGTGGGTGTAGTGCAGCAGCGTCCATTCATCGACATGAACACGGTCCTGCGGATGAACGACGAGCGTGGTGGCGGGATGTTCGATGATGGCCGGGCCGATCACCTCATGGCCGGGCTGCAGAAGGTCCATTTCGTAGAGATTGGCCTTGTGCCAGCGGCCGCCGATATAGGCCTCGCGCACGCCCTTGTGGGCGGCTGCCGGATCCGATTTGCCGAGCGGGCGCTTCAGCAGCACCGGCTTGACCTTGTCGGCGGTGGCGATCAACCCAAGTTCGGTGATGGTGAAGCCGGCCTCGCCATAGCGCGACACCCGATGGTTGACCTTGGCATAGACCGCCTCGAACTCGTCCATGACCTTGCGCATGTCGTCGGCCGAGTTGACCTCGGCAAGCGGCGCCATCACTTCGACATCCTCGAGCTGGCCGGTGTAGCGCATCATCAGGAACGGCACGGTCTTGATCTTGTCGCGGCCGTGGCCGTCCGTGATCATCTCGTCGACTGCGGCCTTGGTCAGGTCGTTCCAGACATTGGTGACCTTCTTGCCGAAGGCGAGCAGCTCGTCATCGCTTGCCCGTGCGCCGATGTCGTGCTGCGTCGACACCGAATGGCGGCGCATGAAATCGGCGGTGGTGCAGCCGAAGGCCGAGAAGGCTGCGGCGAACTGGAAGGTGATGATGTCCTTGAAGCCGATGCCCCTGGAGCAGCCGGCCAGATGCAGCGGGCCGGAACCGCCATAGGAGAGCAGCGTGAATTCGGAGGGATGGATGCCTTGGCCGGAGATGACACGGCGCAGCGCGTTGTTGGCGTCGGCCTCCAGCATGTCGATCATGCCCTCCGCGGCTTCCTCGACGCCGACGCCAAGGATGCTGGAGCATTTTTCCTCGAAGGCCTTGCGCGCCTTTTCGACCTGCAGCACGACCTTGCCGCCGAGGAAGTAATACGGGTTGAGGCGGCCGAGGATGGCGTCGCAATCGGCGATGGTGGGTTCGGTGCCACCCTTGGCAAAGCAGATCGGGCCGGGATCGGAGCCGGCGCTTTCCGGCCCGAGCGAGACCTTCTTGGTCAGCGGATCGACCTTGAGGATCATGCCGGCGCCGGCGCCGATCGTGTCGAGATGCAGTGTCGGCACGTTGAGCTTGAACCGGTCCATCAGCGGCTCGTTCTCGATCCGCGTCTGGCCGCGCGAGATGACGCCCATGTCGAAGGAGGTGCCTCCCATATCCGAGCAAATCAGCGAGTCATTGCCGATGAGCTTGCCGACATAGGCCGCACCGAGAATGCCGCCGATCGGGCCGGAGATCATGGTTTCGTGCAGGCGCGGATGGTTGATGGAGGTCAGGCCACCGAAGGAGAGCAGCGTCTGCACGCCATATTTGAAGCCGTATTTCTTCGAGACGTCCTCGATGCCCTTAAGCTGCTTGCGGCCGCGTGATGTGGCGTAGGCCTCGATCAGCACCGAGTTCAGCCGCGATTGTTCACGGATGACGGGGCGGACTTCGTGGCTGGTGTAGACGAGAATGTCGGCGCCGGCCTTCTGCACTTCCTCGCGGCAGATCTCGGCAATGCGCTTCTCGTGCACCGGATTGACGTGCGAGAAGATGGTCATGATGCAGATCGCTTCGACCTTGTCGGCGATCAGCTTTTTGGCGGCGGCATGCACCTCATGCTCGTAGAGCGGCAGGATGACGTCGCCGAACTGATCGATGCGCTCGGTGACGCCATGGGTGCGGCGGCGGGGCACCAGCGGATCGGGATGATGATGGGTCACCGCATGCAGGCGGTCGGCATAGGAATAGTCGGCCCATGCCTGCAGGCCGCGGCCCATCAGGATCATGTCCTCCAGACCCTTGGTGGTGATCAGGCCCAGGCGGCGGCCGGTGCGTGACAGCAGCGTGTTGAGCATGCCGGTGCCGGAATAGAGCACGACGTTGACGCCGGAGAACAGCGATTCCAGCGAGATGCCCCAGGCGTCCGCGGCGTCCTCGGCCGAGGCAAGGAAGCCTTCGGCCTCGTTCTTCGGCGTGGTTGCCGACTTGCCGATCTTGAAGTGGCCGTCCTGATCGACAAGGATCGTGTCCGTCATGGTGCCGCCGGCGTCAATGCCGATGACGATGGGATTGCCGACGATGGGGCTGGTGAGGTTGGGTTGGGTCACGATCGCCTCAGGATTGCTCTAGGATGGGGCCAGGCTAGAGTCATTGGGCGGCGTTGCGCCATATGCCAAAAGACACAATGACGCTTGGGGCGGGATGGCCGAGAAGAGGGCATGCGCATGGGCAGCAACATCTGGGCGCCGCTGGCCAGGGCGATCGCCGCCACCGGTACGGACAGGCATGTCGACTGCATGATCGACCTGATCGGCGCCGACATCGAGCACGACCTCGTCACCGTGACGCGTTACTCGGCGACACAAACGCCGGAGTTCATCAAGCACCGGCGCTTCTCGGACGAAATGGTCCGGCGCTATCTCGACAATTACTATGTCTTCGACCCGTTCTATGCCTCATGGCGGCGCGAGCGGCGGCTGGGCATCCTGCCGCTGAAGCGGCTTGCCGACGACGAGGCCAAGCGCGGCCAGTACATAGCCGGCTTCCTGGCGCAGTCGGATATCTGCGACGAGGTCGGCATCATGCTGGCCGACGGGGGCGACTGGTGCCTCGGTATCTTTCTCGACCGTTCAACCGCCTCATTCAAAGACGGCGAAATCGCGCTGCTGGACGAGCGGCTGCCGGTGTTCGAGGCGCTGCATGCGCTGGACACCAAGGCGCGTGGAGCCGAATTCTCCCGCACATCGGCGCCGACCGGGCCGGGCGCCTCGCCCCGACAGGAGCCGACCATCCCGACGAGCCTGTGGCCGGAGCTGTCACTGCGCGAGCGTGAACTTGTGCAACTGATACTCGCGGGACATCCGACCGCCAACATCGCCGAGCGGCTAGGCATCACCGTCGGCACGGTGAAGAACCACCGCCGCCGCATCTACGAAAAGCTCGACATCACCACCGAGCGGGAACTGTTTTTGCAGTTCTTCCATCACCGCGCAGACGGTTAGGAACTATTCGCCTCTGACCTCGCGCCCCCCGACGAATGGTGTCGATGAGCGCGCGGAGCGCCGGCGCCATTTGCCGCTGTGAGGTGACCGATCTTTTGTCGTGCCTCTTCCTCAACGGTCAGTGGCTGATCGTGCAGAAGGTGTTCAACGCCGAACCGCTTCGCTGATCTAACCCTTTATTGAAGCATGATCTTTTCCAAAAACCGGCACCCACTTTTTGGGATCATGCTTCCAGCGTGATCGAAATCGCCGTCAATCGTGCAATTGCCGCGAAATCGGCGGGCCGACGGTAAAGCCGGAAAAGGTGACCTCAAACCCTTCGCGCTGCGGCGAACAGCACATCATGCCGACATCGACAGACCTGGATACCGGGAAATAGGCGAGCCGCACAGGCTTCCAGCGGCCATCGGTGGCATCCAGATACTGGATGCGAATCGCCTCGGCGTGGCGGGTCAGGCGGATGCGGACGCCGTCGGGATCGTTGGGAATGCTGAGCAGCGACCAGTCGGACGTGTCATTGGTGACGACCACCGAAAAATACGCCAGCCCGTCCGTGTATTCGATGCCGGCCTTGATCCAGTGCGTGTCGCTCAGCCGCAGCATCAGCCCGGCCTGGTCGTAGAGCACACGATAGTCACCCTGGACGGTGACTTCGGCGCTGAAGTCCCCCTCGACTGGCCGGTAGAGGAAATGGCCATTGTCGCGCCAGAAACCGTAGAAGGTCTCTCGCCAGAAATCGGTTTCCTTGCCGGTGCTCACACGCACCGTGTCGTCACCGAACGCATGATGCGGCGGCGGATTGAGCCAGGTGAGTTCCTCTTTCGCCGCCATCATCGGTTTACAACCGATTAGCCGGCAAATGTGTAGGCTGTCTTCACCGTTGTGTAGAACTCCGCGGCATAGCGGCCCTGTTCCCGCGGGCCGTAGCTCGAGCCCTTGCGGCCGCCGAACGGGACATGGAAATCGACGCCGGCGGTCGGCAGGTTGACCATCACCATGCCGGCTTCCGAATTGCGCCGGAAATGCGTGGCATGCTTGAGGCTGGAGGTGCAGATTCCGGACGTCAGACCAAAGGGCGTGTCGTTGGCCACCGCCAGCGCCTCATCATAGTCCTTGACGCGGATGACGTTGGCGACCGGCCCGAAGATTTCCTCGCGCGAAATGCGCATGGCATTGGTGCTCTCGGTGAAAAGCGCCGGCCTGAGATAAAAGCCGGGCGTTTCGCAATCGAGCCGCTCGCCGCCGAAGGCAAGGTTGCCGCCTTCCTGGCTGCCGATGGCGATATAGTCTTCGTCCTGCTTCAGCTGGCTCGCATCGACGACGGGGCCGATCTGGGTCTTTGCATCGAGCGCATCGCCGATGACGAGTTTGTCCAGGCGCTCCTTGAGCGCCGCCACGAAGCGGTCGTGTATGCCTTCGGTCACCACCAGGCGCGACGACGCCGTGCAGCGCTGGCCCGTCGAGAAATAGGCGCCGTTGATCGCGCAATCGACAGCGATGGAGAGATCGGCGTCATCGAGCACGACGAGCGGGTTCTTGCCGCCCATTTCGAGCTGGAACTTTCGCATATGTTCGACACTGGTTGCGGCGACGCGTTTGCCGGTGCCGACCGAGCCGGTGAAGGTGATGGCGTTGAGGTCGGGGCTGTCGAGCATGGCCTGGCCGACCACAGAGCCTTTGCCCATGACGAGGTTCAGCACGCCTTTCGGCAGGCCGGCGCGGTGCAGGATGTCGACAATGGTCCAGGCGCTTTCGGGGACGAGTTCGGCCGGCTTGAAGACGATGGTATTGCCGTGGGCGAGTGCCGGCGCGATCTTCCAGGCGGGAATGGCGATCGGGAAATTCCACGGCGTGATGATGCCGACGACGCCGACGGCTTCACGGGTGATCTCGACGCCGACGCCGGGCCGCACGCTGGGCACCAACTCGCCGGACAGGCGCAGCGTCTCGCCGGCGAAGAAATCGAAGATCTGGGCGGCGCGGATGGTTTCGCCAATGCCCTCGGCCAGAGTCTTGCCTTCTTCGCGTGACAGCGCGCGGCCGATCTCGTCCTTGCGCGCCATGATCTCGTCCGAGGCCTTTTTCAGCACGCTGTGACGCGCGAGCGGCGCCGAGCGTGACCAGGCCGGGAAAGCGGCCTTGGCCGCTGCAATCGCCTGCTTTGCCTGTTCGACGCCGGCCGAGGCATATTCGCCAACGAGATCGCCGGTATCGGACGGGTTGATGTTGCGCGAGCCGGCTTCGCCGACCCACTCGCCATCGATCAGATTCTTGCGGAACAGGGTCATGTCGGGGTTCTTCCTTGTAATGGTTTCGCTGGCGGTGCCGTATGTCTGAACCATTTATCAGACAAATGACGACACTGTGAGGGGCGAAGTGACGCTGGCGACTGGATAGCCGATGCCGCGCGGCTGCGAAAGCCGCGACCTCAAAACGGACGAAATGGAGCAGACCTTGGTCAGGTCGGAAACGTCCAGAACAGGCAGGCCAGGGTCGCCGCGGCAAAGATGACGAAGAACAGGCTTCTCAACAGGATGTTACGGCGCAGTTCATTCATGGTGAAATGGCAGCCGACGATTGCCGCGGCGAACAGGAAGCGCCAGTTCAGGAGCGCCCACAGCACGCTGCTCTGGCCAAAGGCCCAGCGGGCGACGAGACAGCCGACAATGGTGGCGAACAAGGCGATCACCGCCCAGAACAGCGCATCCGCCGCATGGGTCAAGACGATGCCGGCGGCTCGAATGGGCAGGATCATCATCAGCATGGCGGCAAAGAAATAGACGGCGGCGAGCGGCAGGAACGAACCGGCATCGGCAATGCCGTCCAGCCGCCGCACCCCGATCGCGCCATAGGGATAGCCGTGCCTGGCGACCGCCAGGCAGAGCGCCATGAGCAGTGCGGTGAACACTGCGACCAATGCGAATGTGGAGAGAGCCTTGCTCATGCCATTCCTTGCGTTGAGGCCCGATCGGGGCCGAATCACGAGGAACGATTTTAGCGCACGGACCTGGATTGCGCGTCAGCTTTGCTGAGCGGTCCGCTCTTTGCCCGCCGCTGTTTTCGAAGGCGCGCTAGAACCGGCATCGCATCCTCTCATGCAAATTTGTAAGCTCAAAACACAAATTATCGTCTAAAATCTGCATCAGTGGCTGGCAATGCCGATATTTCAGCCCATTGAGATCGAACAGAAATTCGATTAGTATTCGTATCAAACAAATTTCGGGAGGAGAAAGTGCTGGTGTCGACCGATCTTCGGCCGAATGAAACGCGGGCCTTTGCGGCGCTGTTTCGTGCCGGCGCGTTGAGCCGGGCAGCGCTCGCACGCGATCTCGGCCTGACCCGTTCGACCACCGGCACCCTGGTGCTCAGCCTGACCGAAGCCGGTCTGGCGCGGGAGCGGGCGGATGGGCCGGATGAGGAGCAGGACGGAGAGGGCCGGGTCGGCCGCCCCGGAATCCTGGTCGAGATCGATGGCGATGGCGGGTTCTTTCTTGGCGCCTATATCGGCGTCAACTGGGTCGCTGTCGTGGCTGTCGATCTTGCAGGCACACAGCGTGCCAGCGCCTCCAGGGCTTTTGCCGGACCGGGCAGCACGCCTGAAGCTGCGGTCGCCATCATCGAGGAGCTCGTGGCCGAGATCCGGTCGCAATTGCCTGAGGGCACGCGTCCCTATGGGCTCAATGTCGCCGTGCCCGGCTTCCCCGCCGCCGACGGCGTTTCGTACCATGCCACCATCCTTGGCTGGCACGGGGTCAATCTCGCCGAGCTTTTGAGCAATGCCTTTGGCGACGAGTTTCCGATCCTCCTGGAAAACGATGCCAATGCCGTCGCCGTGGCTGAGACATACGGCACGCAGCCGGGAAAGGACGGCGAGGATGCTCTGGTCATCCTGATCGAGAACGGCGTTGGGGGTGGCATCATCAATGCCGGCAGGCTGCATCGCGGCCGGCTCGGCGGCGCCGGCGAAATCGGACATCTGCGCATCGGCGATGAAGGTTTTGTCTATGACGCGAAGCGCCCGGGCCGTCTGGAATCCTATGTCGGCAAGGACGCGCTTCTCGCCCGCTATTTCCACATAAGCGGGCGGCGAGCCGGAGTGGACGAGTTTGTCGCGGCACTCGCTGGCGGCGATACGGCCGCCATCGCCACCGCGCGCGACTGGGCGCTCTGGTTCGGCCGTGGGCTGGCGACGCTGACCTGCACCTTGCAGCCGGAGCGCATCATTCTCTCCGGCTCGGTCAATGCCGTCTATCCCTTTGTCGCCGAACGGGTGGAAGCTTTCCTGTCGGAGTTCCTGGCCGAAGGTTATCCCGCTCCCACGATTGAACTGTCGCGTGTCGGCGCCGACGGCCCGGCCTTGGGCGCTGCCTGCCTGCTGCACCAGTCAGCCTTGTCGGGCGATCCGCAATTTCAACTTCGCGGCCTTGCCGCGCGATAATCAGGAGAGATTCCATGCCTCGCAAAGATGAGAAGCGGCTGCGTGTCGGCGTGCTCGGCTGTGGCCCGATTGCGCAGGCGGCGCATTTCGAATCCTGCGCCAAGGCGCGCAACGCCGACCTCTATGCCATCTGCGATGTCGCCGACGATCTGCGCGACAGGATGGCCGCGACTTACGCGCCTGAAAAATCCTATGCCGACTATGGCCAGATGCTGGCCGATCCCGATCTCGATGCCGTCATCATCGCGACATCGGACACGTTTCACGTGAAGGCCACGGAGCTGGCACTCGATGCCGGCAAGCACGTGCTGTGCGAAAAGCCGCTAGGCGTTTCGGTCGAGGAGGTCGAAGGCCTGAGAGCCGCGGTCCACAAGAGCGGCAAGGTGCTTCAGGTCGGCCATATGAAGCGCTTCGATCCCGGCATCCAGGCGGCCAAGGCCTTCGCCGATGACGAGATGGGCGAGCGGCTGGCGTTCAAGGGCTGGTATTGCGACAGCACCCACCGCTACCCCATGACCGATGCGGTGCAGCCGCTCATCATCACCAGCGCCAAGGCGCGCAAGCCTTCCGTCAATCCCAAGGCGGATTTGCGCCAATATTACATGCTGGCGCATGGCAGCCACCTCCTCGACACGGCGCGCCATCTGCATGGGCCAATCGAGGCGGTCGAAGCACGGCTCACCGAGCGCTACGGCGCCTATTGCTGGTTCGTCACCACCATCTTCGCCGACGGTTCGGTCGGCCACCTCGACCTGACGGTGGCCGTGCGCATGGACTGGCACGAAGGGTTCCAGATCTATGGCCAGAATGGCAGCGTTCTCGCGAAGACCTATAACCCCTGGTACTACAAGAGCAGCGAGGTCGACATCTTTCGCGAGGCCGATGGCAGCTGGCATCGCACACTTGGCGCCGACGGCCATTTCTATCGCCGCCAGCTCGAAGGCTTTGCCAATGTGGTGCTGAATGGCGCGCCCATGGTTGGCGCCGGCATAGACGACGGCATCGCATCGGTCAGGGGCATGGCGGCCATCGCGCGCTCCGCCGCTGCCGGCGGCCGCGCCGTCAACCTCGCCGATGTCGATGGGGTAGTGTGATGCAGCTTGGTATCTTCGCCAAGACCTTCGCTGCCACCGGCGCTCTGCCGGTGCTGCGCGCGGTCGCAGGTGCCGGCTACGCCACGGCGCAGTTCAACATGGCGTGCCTTGGCCTGCCGTCCATGCCGGACAGCATCGAGCCCGATGCGGCCCGATCGGTCGCCATGGCGAGCGGCGAGACCGGCGTTTCGATCGCGGCGGTTTCGGGAACCTACAACATGATCCACCCGGATCCCATGGTTCGCGAGTTCGGTCTTGCCCGGCTCGAAGTGCTGGCCGCGTCATGCGCCGATATGGGCACGCGTCTGATCACACTCTGCACCGGTACCAGGGATGCGCAGGATCAGTGGCGCTGGCATCCCGACAATGTCAGCGAGGCCGCCTGGAGCGATCTTCGCACGGAGATGGAAGCGGCGGTCGCAATCGCCGAACGCTTCGACATCGAGCTTGGCATCGAGCCGGAACTGGCCAATGCCGTTTCCAGCGCACAAGCCGCGCGCCGCCTGCTCGACGAAATGAACAGCAAGCGCCTGCGCATCGTTCTTGATCCGGCAAATCTGCTCGAAGTGGCCGATGCAGCCGAGCGTCATCGCCTGATCGACGAGGCTGTCGATCTGCTGGCTGCCGAGATCGGCATGGCTCATGCCAAGGACCGCCATGCCGATGGCAGTTTTGCCGCCGCAGGGATGGGCGTCGTCGACTTCCCGCATTTCATCGGCCGCCTGAAAGCCGCCGGCTTTGGGGGCCCCTTGATCACGCATGGACTGACCGAGGCCGAGGCGCCTGGTGTCGGCGCCTTTCTGCGCAGCGTGCTGGAAGCGAGCGACAGAGCGTGAAGACCTTTAGCCGCGACGGCGCCGATCTTGCCTACCGGGACGTCGGCACCGGCCTTCCCGTCATCTTCCAGCATGGGCTGGGCGGCGACGAGGCGCAGGTCGCCGATGTGTTCCCCGATCTGCCGCAGACACGGCGCGTGACGCTCGAATGCCGAGGCCAGGGCGGATCCGGCTACGGGCCGGCCGAGCAGCTTTCGATCACGACGTTTGCCGAAGATGTCGAGGCGCTGGCCGACGATCTCGGCATTGGCCCGGCCGTCGTCGGCGGCATCTCGATGGGAGCTGCGCTGGCGTTGCGGCTCGCTGTGCACAGGCCGGCTCGAGTCCGTGCACTGGTGCTCGCCCGGCCTGCCTGGATATCCGAGGCGGCGCCCACCAATATGAAGCCCTATGCCATCGTCGGCGATCTCTTGATGCGCCATTCGCCCGTGGACGCCAGGCGTCTATTTGACGAAAGCACCACGGCCGCCGAACTGGCCAGGCTGGCGCCGGACAATCTCAACAGCCTGCAAGGCTTCTTCAATCGCCCAGACCCGGTTCTGTTCGGGCAACTGCTGGTGGCGATCGCGGGCGATGGCCCCGGTGTGAGCGAGGGCAATATTCGCGCTATCGCTGTGCCGACCCTGGTCATCGGCCATGACCATGACCTCGTCCATCGACTGGCCGACGCGCAGGCGCTGGCCGGTCTCATTCCGTCGGCCCGGCTTTGCACCATAACAGCGAAGTCGCAGGATCGCGCCGCATACCGACGCGAATTCCGCGCCTGCCTGTCGGAGTTTCTGGAAACGCTCGCATGACGGATCAAACGACGGATGACGCGATCGCCGTGGTCGAGATCGGCGGAACGTCGGTCAAGGTTGGCTTCGCCGACCATGGCATCCCGGTGGATCTTGCCCGCACCTACCCCACCGCGCAACTGCGCCAGGGGGCGCCGGTGGGGGGATTGGCCGATGCCGTCACCGCGGCCGCCCGCGATGCCGGCCTCACACCCCGGCGCGTCGTCGCGACCGTGCCTGGCTTCATCGACCGCGATTTCGACACGGTGCTGCACACGGCCAACATTCCCGAGCTTAACGGCATCCGGTTAGGCACCGAACTGGCATCGAGGCTCGGTATTCCCGTCCGCCTGGAGCGCGATGTCGTGCTGCAATTGCTGGGCGAAAGCGCTGCCGGCGCGGTGGAGCGGCAAAAGGAGGTGCTGGCGGTCTATCTTGGCACCGGCATCGGTGCGGCCTATCTCGGCAAGGATGGCATTTTCAGGGGTGGCGGCTGGGCGCTTGAAATCGGCCATATGCCGATCTACCGACCCGACGAAAGCGAACCGCCAAATCGGGTCGAGACCTACGCCTCGGGGGCAACGCTCGTCGACCTCGCTGATGACTACGATATCCCGGTGGCCGAGCTGTTTTCGGCGACCGGGCAGCCGCCGTCGCTGCGCGAATGGCTCGACGAGATCGTCTGGCAGCAGGCGGTGACCATCGCAACGGCAGCCGCCCTGTTTTCCCCGCAGACGATCCTGATCGGCGGCGGCATTGTCGACATGAAGGCCTA
Source organism: Mesorhizobium sp. PL10 (assembly GCF_053714315.1). Lineage (NCBI taxonomy): Bacteria > Pseudomonadati > Pseudomonadota > Alphaproteobacteria > Hyphomicrobiales > Phyllobacteriaceae > Mesorhizobium > Mesorhizobium sp. PL10. The sequence continues at coordinate 115,708 of NZ_JBSKBR010000009.1, forward strand.
TCCCCGCCAGACGCTCAAGCAGCGCATCGCCGACAGCCTGCCGCATTCGCTTGTTGTCCAGCCGCTGGACATACGCTGGGCGGCCTTGGGCTGGCAGGCGGCTATTCACGGGGCGGTGCTGCTCGGCGCGGTGTGATCGCCGAGTGCCTTGGCAGTGGATTACTTGATTGTCTTCCCGTCCGCCCCAAACCGGTATGTCTTGCCCGGCTCGGGCGTTGCATAAAGCGTCGCGCCCGGCTCCGCGTCGTAGACGCCGAAGATGCGCACGGTGATCAGCCCGGCCTTCTCGCAGTCGAGATAAAGGTTGGTGTCGGCGCCGAGATGCTCGGCGTGTACCACCGTTCCCTTCCAGGCGCCGGACTTCGCATCGACCTTCAGATGCTCCGGCCGCACACCGATGGTCTTGGCCGCCTCGCCCAGCCGCGCGCCGTCGATGAAGTTCATCTTCGGCGAGCCGATGAAGCCGGCGACAAACTCGTTTGCCGGCGAATTGTAGAGCTCCATCGGTCCGCCGATCTGCTCGATCTTTCCCGCATTGAGCACGACGATCTTGTCGGCCAGCGTCATCGCCTCGACCTGGTCGTGGGTGACGTAGATCATCGTCGCCTTCAGCCGGCGGTGCAGTTGCGCGATCTCCAGCCTGGTGTTGACGCGCAGCGCGGCATCGAGGTTCGACAAGGGCTCGTCGAACAGGAACAGCTTCGGTTCGCGCACCACGGCGCGACCGATGGCGACGCGCTGGCGCTGGCCGCCCGAAAGTTCCGCCGGCCGCCGCTCGAGATAGGGTTCCAGCGACAGCATCGACGAGGCGATGCCGATGCGGCGATCGATCTCGGCCGTCGGCGTGCCGGCCTGCTTGAGGCCGAGGCCCATATTGTCCTTCACCGTCAGATGCGGATAAAGCGCATAGGTCTGGAACACCATGGCGATGCCGCGCTTCGCCGGCGGCGTGGCCGAGACATCGGCGCCGTCGATCACCACCCGGCCCGAGGTCGAATCCTCCAGCCCGGCAATGACCCGGAGCAAGGTCGACTTGCCGCAGCCCGACGGGCCGACGAAGACGACGAATTCGCCATCGTTCACTTCAAGGTTGATGCCCTTCAGCACCTCGACCGGCCCGAAGGCCTTCTTCACATTCTCGATTACCAGCGAGCCCACGGCTTCGTCCTTGTTCTAGAGTTTGACTGCGGCGCCGCTGCGCACGCTCTCGTCGGCGGCAAGGCAGACGGCGAGCGATTTCACCGCGTCGTCCATGTGGCGGGTCAGGTCGATGTCTTCCCGGATCGCCTTCAGCACGAAGGCCTGTTCGAGGTCGCAGAGATCCTGGTGGCCAGGTTCGCCCTCCATCGACAGCATCTCGTCCGGCCTGGCGAACCTGCCGTCCGCGCCGGTCGCCGCACTGTGCAGGCGGATGGTCGAGGTCTTGGTGTGGGTGTCGATGTCGTCGGACTTGACGCCCTCCTTCATGACGATCGACACGCAGCCATTGGGCGAGATCACGTCCTTCACGAAGAAGGCCGTTTCCGAGATCATCGGTCCCCAGGCGGCCTCGTACCAGCCGACCGAACCGTCATCGAACAGCACCTGCAGATGGCCGTAATTGTACATGGTCGGCGCGATCTCTTCGGTCAGCCGCAGTCCCATGCCGCGCACCTCGACCGGCCTGGCATCTGTGATCTGCAGCATCACGTCGAGATAGTGCACGCCGCAATCGACGATCGGCGACGTCGTCTGCATCAACTGCTTGTGCGTCTGCCAGGTCGGACCTGAGGACTGCTGGTTGAGGTTCATGCGGAATACGTAAGGGCCTCCCAGCTTGCGTGCCTCGGCGATCAGCCGGACCCAGGACGGTTGATGGCGCAGGATGTAGCCGATCACCAGCTTCTTGCCGTTGGCCTTGGCTGCCGCGACGACGCGCTTAGCGTCGGCAACCGTCGTTGCCAGCGGCTTTTCGACAAAGACATGGCAGCCGGCCTCGAATGCCTTCACCGCATAGTCGGCATGGCTGTCGGAATAGGTGGCGATGCAGGCGAGATCGGGCTTTTCGTCACGCAGCGCCTCGTCGAAGGAGCGTCGGATTTCGTGGCCGGCAAGGCCGCCCGGCAGCGCCACGTCGGAGCGGTTGACCAGCGCCGCGATCTCGAAACCCGGATTGGTGTGATAGGCCAGCGCATGGCTGCGGCCCATATTGCCGAGCCCGGCGACAACAACGCGAAGGGGTTTTTCTAAACTCACTTGACGGCTCCGGAGGTGATGCCGCGGATCAGCTGCCGCGAGAAGATAACGTAGAGGATCAGCACCGGCATGATCGCCAGCGAGAGTGCCGCCAGGATGGCGTTCCAGTTGGTGACGAACTGGCCGAGGAAGAGCTGCGCGCCGAGCGTCACCGTCTTGGTCTCTTCCGACGGCGCCAAGATCAGCGGGAACCACAGATCGTTCCAGATCGGGATCATGGTGAAGACGGCGACTGTCGCCATCGATGGCCGCACCAGCGGCAGCACCAGCCGGAAGAAGATGGTGTATTCTGACAGGCCGTCGATGCGGCCGGCATTCTTCAGATCGTCGGACACCTGCTTCATGAATTCCGACAGGATGAAGACGGCCAGCGGCAGGCCTTGCGCGGTGTAGACCAGGATCAGCGCCGTCAGCGTGTTGACCAGCCCGCTTGCCACCATCAATTGCAGGATGGCGACGGTGCCGAGCCGGATCGGGATCATGATGCCGAGCGCGAGATAAAGCCCCATCAGCGTGTTGCCGCGAAAGCGATATTCCGACAGTGCGAACGCCGCCATGGCGCCGAACAGAAGCACGAAGAACAGCGAGGCGACGGTGACGACAAGGCTGTTCTGGAAATAGTGGATGAAGTCGCCCTGGCCGATCACAGTGTTGTAGCCGATCAGGTCGAACGTTTTTGGCGTCGGCGGCGTCAGCGGCTCGCTGAAGATGCCGGCGCGCGATTTAAACGAATTCATGATGACCAGGATCACCGGGAACAGCGCGATCACTGTGTAGGTCAGCAAGATCGCGTGGGCGCCGATGGTGCGGGGCAGCGAACGGGTTGCGGTGCTCATCTCTCGCTCCTCAGAACTGGTAGCGACGCAGGCGCGTCTGAACGAGGAACAGGTAGACGCAGACACCGCCGAGGATGATCAGGAACATCATCGTGGCGATCGCAGCACCCATATTGGGATCGCCGACCTGCAGCTGGAAGCCGAAGAAGGCGCGGTAGAGGAAGGTGCCGAGAATATCGGTCGAATAGTTCGGCCCGGCGAGCGCGCCTTGCGCGGTGTATATCAGGTCGAAGGCGTTGAAATTGCCGACGAAGGTCAGGATCGAGATGATGCCGATCGACGGCAGGATCAGCGGCAGCTTGATCTTCCAGAACTGCGACATGCCGGTGATGCCATCGCATTCGGCGGCTTCGATCACCTCTTCGGGGATCGACAGCAGCGCGGCATAAATCAGCATCATCGGGATGCCGATGAACTGCCACACCGAGATCAGGCTCAGCGCGGTCAGGGCGTATTGTTCCTTGCCGAGCCATGGCGTGAAGAAGCTTTTCAGGCCGACCAGGTCCATCAGATGCGGAGCCACGCCCCACAACGGCGACAGGATCAGCTTCCAGGCGAAGCCGACGATGACAAAGGACAGGATGGTCGGCACGAAGATCGCCGTGCGGTAGAAGGCGGCGAACCTCAGCCTGGGGCTGGACAGCAAGGCCGCCAGCATGACGCCGATCGGGTTCTGCACCAGCATGTGGATGATGAAGAACCAGACATTGTTCCTCAGCGCATTCCAGAAATTCACCGACCAGTTGGGATCGCCGAATAAGGTGCGGAAATTATCGAAGCCGACGAAGACCTGGTGCTGCTCGATGTTGCGGAACAGCGACAGCTGCAGCGTGCCGGCCAGCGGCAGGATCATGATCGCCGTATAGACCAGCAGCGCCGGCGCCAGGAAGATGCCGATATGCCAGCGGAATGGGCGTTTCGGTCGTGTTTCTGCGGCCATGAGTGCGGTCCCCGCGGTCTCTCGGTTCCAAAAGGGTGTCGATGCCAGATGTTGCCTCGATGCACGGCCCCGGTGTCCTTGCCCGGCATGGGCAGGACGAAGGCCTGCGACTGGTCAGCCAGCCTTCCCCACAAGACAAGAGGGTAAGGCCGAGAGGCAGTGCCGACAATCGCAATCTGTAAATTGAGGGCCAGCCGGGCACGCGCCCGGCCGACCTGTCTGTGAGCTCTTATTTGCCCGGCTTGTACCAGCTGTCGAGGCCGTCCTGCAGCTTCTTGGCGGCAGCTTCCGGCGTATCGGTGCCGTTGATGACGTTGGCCGATTCAACCCACGTCTCGTTTTCGAGGTTCGGCGTGCCGCGCGACAGGATCTGGTAGGTCGAGCGGATCGTCGACTTGCACTTGTCGCGCCAGGACACGAATTCCTGCGCCAGCGGGTCTTCCATCTTCACCGGGCTGGAGTTCAGGCTGAAGAAGCCCGGCAGTGCGTTGGCGTAGATGGTGGCGAAGTCCGGCGAGGCGACCCAGGACAGGAAGGTCTTGGCTGCATCGGCGTTCTTCGAGGCTGCATTCAGGCCCATGCCGATATCGGTATGGTCCGAGATGTAGCAGGTGTCGCCGGCCTTCTCGACCGGCGGCGGGAAGGCGCCCATCTTGAACTGCGCCTGGGTGTTGAACAGGCCGATTTCCCACGAGCCGGCCGGGTAGATGGCGGCGCGGCCGAGCGTGAACAGGTTCTGGCTGTCCGGATAGGTCTGGGCTTCGAAGCCGTCGCCGAGATAGGGCTTCCACTTGGCCAGTTCGGCATAGGGCGCGACCCAGTCGGCGTCGGTCAGCTTCTGCTCGCCCTTGATGAGCGCTGCGCGGCCTTCCTCGCCCTTCCAGTAGTTCGGGCCGATGTTCTGATAGCCCATGGTCGCGGCTTCCCACAGATCCTTGGTGCCCATCGCCATCGGAATGTAAGTGCCGTCGGCCTTGATCTTGTCGAGCGCGGCGAAGAACTCGTCACGCGTCGTCGGCACCTTGATGCCGAGCTTGTCGAAGGCGTCCTTGTTGTAGATGAAGCCGTGGATGACCGAGGCCATCGGCACGCAGAAGCTCGACTTGCCGTCGTCGGTCTGCCAGGCGGCCTTGGCGACCGGCGAGAAGTTTTCCATGCCGGGCAGCGCCGACAGGTCGGCCAGGTTGCCCTTCTTGAACAGTTCGAGCGACTTGTCGAACGGGCGGCAGGTGATCAGGTCGCCAGCCGAGCCGGCGGCGAGCTTGGCGCCGAGAGCGGCGTCATACTCGGTCGGAGCCGACGGTGCGAACACCACCTTGATGCCGGGGTTCTTGGCTTCGAAGGCCGGGATCAGCTTGTCCTTCCAGATGGTGAGGTCGTCGCCGCGCCAGCTTTCGATGTTGAGCGTTACGTCGGCGGCGTGAGCCAGCCCGACGGTGCCGAGAATGCTGGTGCCGAGAAGCAGTGCCGTCAGTAGTTTCGTTGTCATGCTAGTCTCCCTGTTGACCTTTTTCAGGTTCGGTTTTGAGAACAGGGGCCTTCGCGCCCTTGTTCCCCTCGATCGCGGAAAGGGCTGGCCTGAGCTTCTGGCCGGTCCTTTCCAGTATCTTCTCGGCCACATCGGCGTTGGCGGCGCCGGCGGCGAGCAGAATGGCTGTTTTGACGACGCCGCCGCTCTCTTCGAGCAGGCGCGCGGCATCTTGCCGGTCGTGGCCGCTGATGGCGGCGACGATGCGGGCCGCGCGGTCGCGCAGCTTGATGTTGTCGGCGGTGAGATTGACCATGTAGCCGTCATGGACGTGGCCGAGATGAATGGCGGTCAGCGTCGACAGCATGTTGAGCGCGATCTTCTGCGCTGTGCCAGCGCCCATCCGCGTCGAGCCGGCAATCACCTCCGGCGGCGTTTCCAGCAGGATGGCGACATCCGCCAGTTTGAGCAGCGGCGTATCCTTGTTGTTGGCGACGGCGATGGTCGCGGCGCCCCGGCTCCGCGCATCCTTCAGCGCCTGAACCGCGTAGGGTGTCGAGCCGCTGGCCGAAATCGCGATCAGGCAGTCGCTCTTGCCGATGCCCGCGCCGGCAACAGCCGCCGAGGCCTCATCTGTGTCATCCTCGGGTCCGCCGGCCAGGGTCTTGAAAGCTTCGTCGCCACCGGCAACCAGGATGACGATGCGCTCGCGCTTGATGCCAAAAGTGCCGGGCAATTCCAGGGCGTCGGCCAGCGCCATCAGGCCGGAGCTGCCGGCGGCCGCGTAGGCGAGCTTGCCGCCGCCGTTCAGCCGGCCGGCAATGATCTCGGCTGCCGCAGCGATGGCGGGAATGGCGTCGCGGACGGCCTTGGCGGCCTCGATCTGTGCGTTGACCAAGGAAGAAAGGATGGCGTCCGGGGCCTGGATGTCCAGTCCCTCGGCATTCCTGTGAAGCGCTTCGGTGCGCGGTTCGGCCATCCCTGTACCTCCGATGAGGGAACAATACCAAAAAAATACCACTTGTCCACACGCATTAACGGATTTGGGTGTCAGAAATCGCTGAGTCGACAAAATGCCTAGGTTTTTCAATAAAATACGCCTTAATCTTTTTGAAACGGAAATTAATCCTTGGCTATTGGTATTTTATTGGTATTATCCGCCCCGAGGAGAAATCGCGTGAATTTCGTGCTCGGTATCGATGGCGGCGGCACCAGCTGCAGGGCAGCCCTTGCGACAGGCGATGGCGCTGTCATTGGCCGCGCCAAAAGTGGCGCGGCCAACATCCGCACCGATCTGACTGGGGCTCGCACCCATATTGTCGAGGCGGCACGGCAGGCCTTCATCGCCGCAGGGCAGGACCCGGACCAGATCCCGCAGACACCAGCCATTCTTGGCCTTGCCGGCGCCAATGTCGGGACTTACCGGCAGCAACTCGAAGCAATCCTGCCGTTCAGCATCAGCCGCGTCGAGACCGATGCCGAGATCGCGCTCGAAGGCGCGGTCGGCTCGGGTGACGGCGCCATGGCCATTCTTGGCACCGGCACCGCCTATATGGCGCGCAAGGGCTCGATATCGCGCGCCATTGGCGGCTGGGGGTTCCAGGTCGGCGACCAGGGAAGCGGCGCCCGCATCGGCCGCGACCTGCTTGAACAGACGCTGCTTGCCCATGACGGCGTCCGCCCGGGCTCGCCCTTGACCGACAGCATGATGGCGACCTTCCGCAACAATCCCGAAGACGTGGTCGAATTCACCACCAACGCCAAGCCCGGCGATTTCGGCGGCTTCGCGCCCAAAGTGTTCGAGCACGCCGAGAAGGGCGACGCCGTCGCCAACTGGATCGTCGACAAGGCGGTTGCCGATGTCGAGGCCTCGCTCGGCGCACTCGATCTTTCGCACGATGCCCCACTCTGCCTCCTCGGCGGGCTGGCGCCGCTTTATGCGTCGCGCCTTTCCCAGCGCTACCAGGCGCTGCTGAAGCCGCCACTCGACGATGCGCTGGGCGGCGCCGTGCAGATGGCGGCGCGCATCTTCGCCAAAGCAGAGGCGGCGCGATGAACGAGGCCGCCGACCAGATCTTCGCCACGCTGAAGCAGTCGTCACAAAGCGGCGCGCCGCTCTATCTGCAACTGAGGAAGAGCATCGAGGACGCTGTCAATCGGGGCCTGATCGGGCCGGGCGATGCGCTTCCCTCCGAGCGCGACATCGCGACCAAGGCCGACATTTCGCGCGTCACTGTGCGCAAGGCGGTGCAGGACCTGGTCAAAGGCGGCATCCTCGTCCAACGCCATGGTTCCGGCACCTTCGTGGCGCCGCGCATGGAGCGCGTCGAGCAGTCGCTGTCCAGGCTCACCTCCTTCACCGAGGACATGGCCCGGCGCGGCATGGCCGTGCGTTCGGCGTGGCTCGACCGCGGCCTCTACGCGCCCTCGCCCGACGAGATGATGGTGCTCGGCCTGTCGTCGAACGAACTGGTGGCGCGGGTGTCGCGCCTGCGCATCGCCAACGACACGCCGCTGGCCATAGAGCGTGCCTCGCTGTCGGCCAGCGTGCTGCCGGATCCGGCCGGGATCGGTTCCTCGCTCTATGCGGCGCTGGAACTGACCGGCAACCGCCCGGTGCGGGCGGTGCAGCGCATTTCAGCCGCCAATCTCGGCGACACAGACGCGCGCCTGCTCGAAGTGCCGGCGGGCATTGCCGGCCTGCATATTGAACGCATTTCCTATCTCGCGAGCGGCAAGGTGATCGAATTCACCCGCTCCATCTACCGGGGCGACGCCTATGATTTCGTCGCCGAACTGCGCCTGACAGGGCCGAGCGAAGAGGGCCGACCATGATCCCCAAAACAACTCACATGCGGCGCGAGATCGACGAAATCCCCGAAGCCGTCGCGCGCCTGCTCGACGGCTCGGCAGCAGTGCTGACCGAGGCCGGGCGCGGTATTCGCGAGCGCGATCCGAGCTTTGTCGTCACCGTCGCGCGCGGCTCGTCCGACCATGCCGCCACCTTCATGAAATATGCCGTCGAACTGACCGCCGGTCTTGCCGTTGCTTCGGTCGGCCCGTCGATCGCGTCGATCTACGGCGCCAAGCTCAAGCTCGCCGGCTCGGCTTGCCTGGCCATCTCGCAATCGGGCAAGAGCCCCGACATTGTCGCCATGGCCGAAACGGCGCGGGCGGGCGGATCGCTCACAGTTGCCATCACCAACACCGCCGATTCGCCGCTGGCGCGTGCCTCGGATTTTGCCATAGACATCCTGGCCGGGCCCGAACGCAGTGTCGCGGCGACAAAAACCTTCGTCAATTCGGCGGTCGCCGGCCTGGCGCTGATGGCGCATTGCACCGGCGACGACAAGCTGCTGGCCGCCCTTGCCCGCTTGCCCGAGCATTTCAGTGAGGCGATCGCCTGCGACTGGATGGCGTTGGCCGGCGCGCTGGAAACGCCGCAATCGCTGTTCATCCTCGGCCGCGGCCCGTCCGCGGCGATGGCCAGCGAGGCGGCGCTGAAGTTCAAGGAGACCTGCGGCATGCATGCCGAGGCCTATAGTGCCGCCGAAGTCATGCACGGCCCGCTGGCGCTGGTCGGTCCGGGTTTTCCGGTGCTGGCGCTGGCCGCCCGCGATGCCTCCGAGCCGTCCGTGGCCGAAGCCGCCGACAACCTTGCCGGCAAGGGCGCCGCCGTTTTTGTCACCTCGGACAAGTCGAGGAGTGCACGGCCGCTGCCGCACGTCGCCACCGGCCATCCCTTGACCGACCCGCTGACGCTGATCGTGTCCTTCTACGGCTTTGTCGAGGCTTTTGCCCGCCATCGCGGCCTCGATCCGGATGTGCCGCGCAATCTGCGCAAGGTGACGGAAACCGTATGAGCGACCGTTTTGCCCTGACTGGCGCCCGCATCTTCGACGGCGATGACTGGCACGACAATGCAGCCCTTGTCGTGCAGGGCGATGTGGTCGAAGGCATTCATGCTGTCGGCGCCATTCCGTCCGGGGTTGCCCGCATCGACACTGGAGGCGGCATGCTTGCGCCGGGCTTCGTCGACCTGCAGGTCAATGGCGGCGGTGGCGTCATGCTCAACGACCATCCCGATGTCGCCTCGCTCGCAACCATCTGCCGGGCGCATGCGCCATTCGGCACCACGGCGCTGCTGGCGACGCTGATTACCGACACGCCCGCAATCACCGCCGCGGCCATTGCCGCCGGCGCCGAGGCGGCACGGCAAAAACTGCCGGGGTTTCTCGGCCTGCATCTCGAGGGACCGCATCTCTCCATCGCGCGAAAGGGCGCGCATGACCCGGCGCTGATCCGACCGATGACGGATGCCGACGAGGCGGCACTGATCGCCGCGCGCAAAAACCTGCCGGTGCTGCTGACGACGATCGCGCCCGAATCCGTCGAGCCAGCCCGCGTCGCTGCACTCACCAAGGCCGGCATCGTCGTCAGCCTCGGCCACTCCGACACCGGCTATGCCACGGCCAGAGCCTTTGCCGATGCCGGCGCCAGCGTGGTTACCCATCTGTTCAACGCCATGAGCCAGATCGGCAACCGCGAGCCGGGGCTGGCGGGCGCGGCCATCGACATAGGCGGCCTGTCGGCCGGCATCATCGCCGACGGTATCCATGTGGACCCGGCCACCATGGCGATCGCGTTGCGCGCCAAGCAGGGGCCAGGCAGGGTCGTGCTGGTCACCGACGCCATGGCGACGATCGGAACCGACATGACCTCGTTCACCCTCAACGGCCGCATCATCTACCGCAAGGACGGCAGCCTCCGGCTGACCGACGGCACACTGGCCGGCGCCGATCTCGATATGATCTCGGCGGTTCGGTATGTGCACAGGATCGTCGGGCTGGACCTGTCGGAGGCATTGCGCATGGCCTCGCTCTATCCGGCGCAGGCGCTCGGCCAGGCGCACCGGCTCGGCCGCTTCGCCAACGGCACGGCGGCCGATATCGTCGCCCTGTCGGACAACCTCGACGTCGAGGGCGTGTGGATCGGCGGCGAAAGGGTTTTTGCAGGCAGCAGCGGTTCACGCTAAAGTCTGCCCATGCATGATGTCGATTGCGTTGTCGCGGGCGCCGGTGTTGTCGGCCTCGCCATTGCCCGTGCGCTGGCGCTGGCCGGCCGCGAGGTGCTGGTGGTCGAAAAGGCCAACGCCGTCGGCACGGGCACAAGTTCGCGCAACTCGGAAGTCATCCATGCCGGGCTCCACTATGCGCCGGGCAGCCTGAAGGCACGGCTCTGCGTCGAGGGCCGCAAGCGTCTCTACGTCTATTGCCATGAGCACGGCGTCGCCCATCGGCGCACCGGCAAGCTGATCGTTGCTGTCGAACCTGATCAGTTGGACAGGCTGCGGGCGATCCAGATCAACGCAACGCAAAGCGGGGTCGCTGACCTCACGCTTCTGACGCGCGCAGAGGCCGAAGGCCTCGAACCTGCGCTGACCTGCGCCGGCGCGCTGCTGTCGCCGTCGACCGGCGTCGTCGACAGCCAGGCACTGATGCTGTCGCTGCGCGGTGATGCCGAAGCGGCCGGCGCCTCCGTCGCTTTGCTCACTGCTGTCGCCGGCGCGGCCATCGAAGCCGACGGGATTCGGATCGACACGCGTGACGCCAATGGTGAGGGGTTCCGTGTCAAGGCCGGTGCCTTCATCAACGCAGCCGGCCTCGATGCCCAGGCATTGGCCAGACGCATGGAAGGCTTCCCGCAAGACCTCGTTCCGCCGCTATGGCTGGCGCGCGGCAATTACTTCTCGTTGTCCGGCCGCTCGCCCTTCTCGCGGCTGATCTATCCGGTGCCCGTCCATGGCGGCCTTGGTGTGCACCTGACCCTCGACCTTGGTGGCAGCGCCCGCTTCGGCCCGGATGTCGAATGGATCGATCGCGTCGACTATACCGTCGATCCCAATCGAAGTGCTGCCTTCTATGACGAGATCCGGCGCTACTGGCCCAGCCTTGCGGACGACGCCCTGCAACCGGCCTATGCCGGCGTCAGGCCAAAACTGTCCGGTCCGGGACAGTCGGCTGCCGACTTCGTGATCCAGGGGCCGTCCGACCATGGCTCTGGGCCGATCGTCAATCTGTTCGGCATTGAAAGCCCCGGTCTGACGGCAAGCCTGGCGATCGCTGACCATGTCGTGGAGCTGCTCAGCCTGGAATGACGAGGCTGGTGCCATCTCAAGCCATGAAACCTTTTGATTTTGAGGCCGTTGTCGGTGCGTATGTCCGAGGCGAAACCCAAATCGAAACCGACCGACGGCATCAGACCGAGCGATGCCCCGAAGTCGCGCCGGGAAAAGCCGTCACGACAAAAGCCGCGCACCCGACGAACGGGCGAGGAGGAGCCGCGCGAAAAGAAACCAACGCCCGCCGACCCAGCGCCGGAGGTCGACGGCCAGGCGGGGCCGCCGCCGGAAGCTATCGAACCCGATCCGCAGCTGACGCCCGAAGAGGCTGAGCAGGCGCGCAAGAAGTACCTGCTGCGGCGTTTCTGGATCAGCGCGCGCGGCTACTGGAGCCGGCGCGGCGACCGGCTCGCCTGGCCATTCACGATCGGAGTGCTGCTGCTGATCTGCATCAACATCGGCTTCCAGTATGGCATCAATGTCTGGAACCGCTCGATGTTCGATGCCCTCGAGCAGCGCAGCGCCCGCACAGTCTATTTCCTCAGCGCCGTATTCGTGCCGCTGGTGATCTGCAGCGGCAGTCTTGTCGTCGCGCAGGTCTACCTGCGCATGACGATCCAGCGCCGCTGGCGTTCCTGGCTGACCACCGGGGTCGTCGCGCGTTGGCTGGCAAACGGCCGCTACTACCAGCTGAACCTCGTGGGCGGCGACCACCAGAACCCCGAGGCCCGCATGACCGAGGATCTGCGCATCGCCACCGAGTCGCCGGTCGATTTCATCGCCGGCGTCCTCAACGCGTTCCTGTCGGCCTCGACCTTTATCGTCGTGCTTTGGACCATCGGCGGCGCGCTCACCCTGCCGATCGGCGCCGAGAGCATCACCATTCCGGGCTTCCTGGTCATCACCGCGATCATCTATGCCGCCATCACCTCGACCTCGATGGTGGTCATCGGCCGCAATTTCGTCCAGCTCTCCGAGCGGAAGAACCAGGCGGAGGCCGAACTGCGCTACACGCTGACGCGCGTGCGCGAAAACGGCGAGAGCATCGCCTTGCTGGGCGGCGAGGAGGAGGAGCGCGGCGGCATCGACAGGAACTTCGGCCATGTGCTGAGGCAATGGGCGCTGCTGACCGGACAGCACATGCGCACGGCGGCGGTGTCGCAGGGATCGAGCCTGTTTGCGCCGGTCGTGCCGATCCTGCTGTGCGCGCCAAAATTCCTCGAAGGCTCGATGACGCTTGGCGAGGTGATGCAGGCGGCGTCTGCCTTTGGCATCGTGCAAGGCGCGTTCGGCTGGCTGGTCGACAACTATCCGCGTCTCGCCGACTGGAACGCCTCCGCGCGGCGCATTGCCTCGCTGATGATGTCGCTCGACGGGCTCGAGCGCGCCGAGCAGAGCGATGCGCTCGGACGCATCAACCGGGGCGAAACCGAAGACGGCGCCATCCTCAGCCTCGACAATCTTTCCGTGACACTCGACGACGGCACCTCCGTGGTCAAGGAAACCGAGGTCGCGATCGAGCCGGGCGAGCGGGTGCTGGTTGCCGGCGAATCTGGTTCAGGCAAGTCGACGCTGGTGCGGGCCGTCGCGGGCCTGTGGCCATGGGGCGGCGGCAGCGTCAATTTCCACGCCGACAGGCGCCTGTTCATGCTGCCGCAACGCCCCTACATCCCCACCGGCACGCTTCGACGCGCGGTCGCCTATCCCGCGGCGGCGGACAAGTGGACGATCAAGCAGATCAAGGCTGCCCTCGACAAGGTGGGGCTTGGCTATCTTACCGACAGGATCAGGGAAGACGCGCCATGGGACCAGACGCTGTCGGGTGGCGAAAAGCAACGCCTCGCCTTCGCGCGCCTGCTGCTGCATCGCCCCGATATCGTGGTGCTGGATGAAGCGACTTCGGCGCTCGACGAGAAGAGCCAGGACACGATGATGGTGACGGTGATCCGCGAACTGCCTGAAGTCACCATCATCAGCGTGGCGCACCGCGCAGAACTCGAAGCCTTCCACAGCCGCAAGATCACCCTGGAAAGGCGTGAGGGCGGCGCCAAGCTCGTCAGCGATGTCGACCTCATCCCGCGCAAGCGCAAACGCAGCTTGCTTAATCGCGCTCTGTGGGGTTCCGGCACGCGTACCGAGAGGCCTCACAAGTAAGGCGACACTGCCGAACCGCAAACAGCTGATCTATTTTAGCCGGCTTCCGATCAGCCGTAGAGGCCTTTGTAGGTGTCGCGCAACAGGTTCTTCTGCACCTTGCCCATCGTGTTGCGCGGCAGCTCGTCGACGAAGATGACCTGCTTGGGATGCTTGTATTTCGCCAGCCGGCAGGCGATGGCGCCAACGATCTCGGCGCCGGTGATTTGCGAGGCCGGCGCCCGCACCACGACAGCGGTGACGCCTTCGCCGAAATCCGGATGGGCAACGCCGATGACCGCACTTTCCGAGACTCCGTCAAGCGCGTCGATCTCGCTCTCGACCTCCTTCGGGTAGATGTTGTAGCCGCCGGAAATGATCAGGTCCTTGCCACGGCCGACAATATGGACATAGCCGTCAGCGTCGATGATGCCGAGATCGCCGGTAATGAAGAAGCCGTCGTCGCGAAATTCCGCTTTGGTTTTCTCCGGCATGCGCCAGTAGCCGGAAAAGACATTCGGCCCTTTCACCTCGATCATGCCGACTTCACCCTGGCCAAGGGCAGTGCCGCTGTCGGGATCGGCTATGCGCAGCGAAATGCCGGGCAACGGAAAACCGACCGTGCCGGCGCGGCGCTCGCCCTCATAGGGGTTGGACGTGTTCATGTTGGTCTCGGTCATGCCATAGCGCTCGAGGATCGCGTGGCCGGTCAGTTCGCGCCAGGCCTTGTGCGTTTCGGCAAGCAGCGGCGCCGAGCCGGAAACGAACAGGCGGATGTTTTTCGCAGCGTGGGAGTCCAGTGCCTCCTGCTGCAACAGCCTGCTATAGAAGGTCGGCACGCCCATCAGCACCGTGGCACGCGGCAGAAGCGAGACGATGCGGCTCGCGTCGAATTTCTGCTCGAACAGCATGGAAGCGCCGGCCATCAGGGTGACGTTGGTGGCGACGAACAGGCCATGCGTGTGGAAGATCGGCAGCGCATGGATCAGCACGTCATCCCCGGTGAAGCGCCATTGCTCGACCAGCACGCACGCATTGGAGGCCAGGTTTTCGTGGCTGAGCATGGCGCCCTTAGAGCGGCCGGTGGTGCCGGACGTGTAGAGGATTGCGGCCAAATCGTCCGGCCCGCGCGCCACATCGTCGAAATCCGTGGCCTGTTGCGCAGCCAGTTGGGTCAGCGAGCCTTCACCGTTGCTGCCTAGCGTGACGGCGACGGCGCCCGACGCCTGCGCCAACGGCGCGATATCGCCTGCCCGCGCCGTGTCGCAAACGACCAACCGCGGTTCGGCATCACCGAAGAAATAGCCGAGCTCCGTCAATGTGTAGGCGGTGTTGAGCGGTAGGAAGACCGCGCCGGCGCGCAGGCAGGCGAGGTAAAGGAAAATGCATTCGGGACTTTTCTCGACCTGTACCGCGACGCGGTCGCCAGGCCTGACGCCGAAATGCTTAAGCGCCTGCGCTAATTGTGCCGACCGCACCAGCATGTCGCCATAACGGAGCGAACGCCCGTCATCGGTCTCCATCAGGGTGCGCTGGGGCGCGGGCATGCGGTCGCGAAAGGCGTCGAACAGGTGATTGCTCATGCGTCTTCCCTAGCGCATGGCCTCGAAAGAAAACAATCGCTTTTGGAAAGCCGCGGCAAGCGGACTTCGGATCGAAGCCGGAAGTTGCTGCTATCTGCGGCCGCGCAGCGCCTTGCTGACCCGGAGATCGCCGCTCTCGTTGAACCGCTCCATGCACATGGCCGCCGTCAGGCGATAGTGGCTGAGCAGTGCTTCGACGGCGCCATCGGCATCGCCTTCCACGGTACGCTCGGCGATCAGGCGATGTTCGCCGATATCGTCGCGCTCGCTGCCTTCCTGGGAGATCAGCCGATAACGGGAGGCCTGGTCGGAAAGCTGGTCGCAAAAACCGGTCAGCCAATGCGACCGGCAGCCGGCGATCAGTGCCCGATGAAAGGCGCGATGCAGCTTTTCCCATTCCGGATTGTTCGAGGACGGATCCTCCGGCAAACGGCGCTGCGCGCGTGCCAGCCGATGCAAGGCCAGAACCAGCTGCTCTTCCCATTCGCCGGTGCGGTTGGCAATGGATTCACGCAGTGCCCTCTCTTCCAGCCAGCAGCGGGTGCGCGTCAATTCCTCGAGTTCCGGGGCACTGACCGGCATGATGAAGAAACCGCGCTGGTCGTGGCGGCCGAGCAGGCCTTCCGAAGCAAGCCGGTTCAGTGCCTCGCGAACCGGTGAGGCACCAGCGCCGTAGCGGGAAACCACCCATTCGACGCGAAGCTTGCTTTCACTTTCAAAAACGCCGCGCAGGAGATCGTCGCGAAGCTGTTGGTAGACCGTGCTGGCGAGTGTGCTCTTGGCCCCCGCGCCTTCGCTCGTATCGGCAGATCCGTAGGTCAATATGACTCCTATCGCTCTCCCCCGCTCCGCCAGCCCGTTCGCGAAGCAAACGATTCCCCTACAAATCTATTGTACCTCGTAAGGCATCCACGCCTCAAGCGAAAGATCCCGATATTCGACTTAAAGAGGAAGGTTGTACGCATCTTGCTTTCGGGAAGTAACGAATATCGTGAAAAACTTGTTCTTGTGAAGAAACTTTGTTCTACGGCGCGACTCGCGTCTTCGCGACATGGTTGTGAGATCAGGAACACGGGTAATTTTTTCTTAACGCACGTCAGATTGCCGAACTGGCCCCGCAATGAAGACGCCTTCGGCATTCATCCACTAGATTTGGCTGCCGGATGTAGTGCCATATGCTGCGATCTCGTCGCTCGCCGCGACGGTCAGTCCCGGCGACTGCCGCCAGTTGACCGCCTTCCGGAACATCTCGCCGGCTGGAAAGATCAAGCCAAGAGGTCAGAGCTGTCGGGATTTTTGCTGACTGATGTCAGCCGGCAGCCCGGTCGGCCGCGGTTCGAATGGCTTCTATATTGGCCCGGTAGGCTTCGACGCTGCCGCCCTTGAAGACGGCGGCGCCGGCCACCAACACATCGGCGCCGGCTGATGTCACCAAGGGCGCTGTCTCCGGCGAGACGCCGCCGTCAATCTCGATGCGGATCGGCCGGTTGCCAATCAGCGCCTTGACCCGCTTGACCTTGTCGACCATGGCCGGGATGAAGGCCTGGCCGCCAAAGCCCGGATTGACGGTCATGATCAGGATCAGGTCGAGCCGGTCGAGCACATATTCGATCGAACTTTCCGGGGTCGCTGGATTGAGCGACACGCCAGCCTTCTTGCCGAGACCCTTGATGGTCTGCAACGAACGGTCGAGATGCGGTCCGGCCTCGGCATGCACGGTCATGCCGTCGCAGCCGGCATCGGCAAAGGCGGCCAGATAGGGATCGGCCGGCGCAATCATCAGATGGCAGTCGAAGAAAGCCTTGGTGCGGTTGCGGATGGCCTTGATCACCGGCGGGCCGAAGGTGATGTTCGGCACGAAATGCCCGTCCATGACATCGAGATGGATCCAGTCGGCGCCGGCTGCGGCCACGGCTTCGACCTCGTCGCCGAGCTTCGAGAAATCCGACGCCAGCACCGATGGCGCGATCAGGGTTTTTCCAGCCATGTCCGCTTCCCGTTCTTGAGCTTGCTTCCGCCCTAATCGCCTCGGCGCTGCTTGTCGACAGGAATCCGGTGTGAATGGCTGATCCACATAATGCAGAGAGGCGGCAGTGGGCCGCCTCTCCAAGGTCTGTAGCGTCAAATTTCAGTTCACGTGACGCCGCGGTTTGGCCAATCCCGGCGCAAACAGCTTGCCGTTGCCTTGCTTCAATCTCTGCAAATTGAACGTCTTGACGGGCGGCTTCGGCACGCAATGTCCACGCACCAGCTTTTCGGTTGTCCGGCAGCCAGTGGTGATGATGGCGTCCTTCACGCATGCCTTGCCAACCAGGTGGTAGCCGCGTTTGCAGTCGATGACGACGGGAGGCTTGCGCACGCATTTGCCGTTGATGCGCAATTCGTCGCGCCTGCACTGGTCGGCGACCACAGGGTTCCTCACGCATTTCAAGCCGACCTGACGATAGCCTGGCAGACAGTGGATGCTGACACCGATGCACCTGCCGTCGACAAGCTTTTCGGTGCTCTTGCACGCGGCAACGATCGGCTTGTCGATGCATCTGCCGCGCAGCAATGTCTGGCTGGGCAGGCATTTGCGGCCGGGATCGACGATGACCGGCGGTAGTCTCGGCTTGCCGAAGTCCGGACGTGTGCTCGAGACGAGATCGTCGGCCTCCGATTCGGAGGTGCGCTTTATGCAGGTGAAATCCTCCTTGTCGGTATCGACGCTGGCGATGGAGCCGTTCTGCTTGATTTCCTGCAGCGTGCACTGAATGGAGCGCGTCCTCGTGATGTTGAGGTCATGGGCGGCGCTCGCCTTGAAGGTCCCGCCCTGATTGAAGGCGACCGCCGTGCCGGTGAAGAAGGCGCCGTTCGAGCAACCGATGCGATAGTGGAATGCGCCCGGTGCGTCGCGTTCGACCTCGAACGCCACCTGGCCTTTGCGCGGGCAGAGCTTCCTGGAGCCGGCGCTGTCGGAAACGGTGACCTCGCCATGCCAGTCCGAGTGCGCCGGCGGGTTATCGGGGTTGTTTTGCGGGGTGTCGGTGAAGCCGCCACCGCCGGCGCCTGTGCAATGAACGGTGATGTCCTTCCAGCCGTCGAAGGGTTCGAACGGCCCGTCGCCGACAATCTCGGTCTTGTACTGGAAATAGGCCGTGGCGCCGACGTTCTCCCATTTCTCATAGCTGGCGAAATAGCCATTCTTGCTCGCGTCGTACGATGCCCACGCTTGCTTGAACTCGGAGGTGATCGGCCCACCGTCCTTCTGTCGCCAGATGCGCATCGAGACCGGTCCGGCCTGGTTGGCCTGCGCCCGGCTGGTAACCTTCAGCGAGGGACAGACCGTGCCAGGAGTCGAACCCGGTTGGTTCGACTGGTAGGTAGTCAAGAACAGCTTGACGTTCTCGACCTCGAACTTGCCGAAATCGGCGGTGATGTCCTGGACATTGGGCTTGATCACCGGGTCGCAAACCACCTGCACCTGGAACGTGCCGTGTGCGGCGTAATTCGAGTCGAAAAGCGGATAGGGCCAGCTGCCCTGCTGGGTTTCGGCGACGGCATTGCCCATGTCGAGTGCCTTGTCGGTGAGCGCCGTGAAGCTGGCGTGGAACGTGTGGCTGAACGAATAGGATTTCGTCGGACCGTCAGCCTGCAGGTGCTGGTTGCACCTGGCGATGATCTGGTCGCCATAGGGCACGACGGCAATGCCGGTGTCCGATGACAGGGGTATATTGGACGGATCAAAGGCGAAATTTTCCTGATGGTCGTAGTCACGGCTGACAGGCGCCGCGCTCCAGATCGGTGGAAACGGGCCGCATTGGTCGGGTCCACAGACACCGAGTGCGACACCGACATCCTGAACGTAGCCGGGCCAGCGTGTATCGATCTTCATGTGGCCCCAGAACTGGACGGTGCCGCTCTTCAGCGTGTCCCATTTCTGCTTGTCGCTCGAAACGACGTGGAGCGTGGTGTTGGCGCTCTGCGTGTCGAAGGACATCGACTTGATGTTGGCCTGTTCGGCAAGGGCTGACGTGCTGGCGAGCGCGGCTGCGATCAAGGCTACAGCGGTCGCCGTGTTGCGAAAGATATAACGGGTCGAAGACATTTTTCTCTCTCCTGAAAGTGTTCCTTTCAGGAGTGGGTCATCCCGGCCGGAGCTAAGGTTCACCGAGAAGCGAACATAATTGCTGGTCCGGGTGTTGGCCTGCCTGGTGATCCATCTCCAGTTCCGGCGGCTCTTTGAAATCCGATTGCAAAATGCAATCAGCTATATAGTCTGCAGGCATCGAACGGAGGTAAACATGGGAAAGATCGTCTACTCGATGCTGACCTCGCTGGACGGCTACATCGAAGGACCGTCCGGCGACATCGGCTTGCCGGTGCCCGAGGAAGAATTGCACCGGCATTTCAACGAAGAGATGCGGCGGACCGCGATCGCGCTCTGCGGACGCCGGATGTACGAGGCGATGCGCTTTTGGGACAGTCCGGAGCGCGAGACCGGGGAAGAGGTCGAGTGGGATTTTGCCCGTGCCTGGCGAGAGACCCCGAAGGTCGTGTTTTCGACGACGCTTCGCGACGTCGGACCCAATGCCCGGTTGGCGGGCAGCGATGTCGAAGCCGTTGCAAACCAGCTCAAATCCCAGACGGAGGGCGAAATCTCCGTCAGCGGCGCCGATCTTGCCGCACAATTCGCGCAAGCGGGCCTGATCGACGAATACCGGCTCTACGTGCAGCCGGTCGTTCTCGGCGGCGGCAAGCCGTACTTCCAGTCCGGCCTGTCGCTGGCCTTGCAGCCGCTCGGCACGCAAAGCCTTGCCCAGGGCGTGACGTTGCTGCGCTACGCGCCCGCCAGCTGAGATTCGGCCTGGAACAGTGTGAGGGGTCGACAACACTGCCGCCTGAAAGAAAAACCCGCCGGATCGCTCCGGCGGGTTCCGATTTTGGCTCGTATCCAAATCCTACGGCTTGAAGTTGGACGCCGGATCCCTTTGCGGCTGTACCTGCGTCTGCGGCGTGCGCTGCGGTATGAACTGCTGAAGCACACCCGGATTGAGCAACAAGCTCGGATCCAGCCCCGGCTGTTGCCGGATGGCCCGGCAGTTCGGATACCGTCCAATCGTGCCTACCGGGCAGCGCCGCCTGATCGGTTGGCACTGGCCGTTGATCATCACCGAGCCCGGCGCGCATTCCGCTTGCGGCTTGCGGCATGCGCCGTCGATCACCTGAGTGCCGCGCGGGCAGACGCAGTCGCCGCGCTTGTTGTGCACCTGGCCGCGGATGGTGCACTGCTCGACGTCCGGCTTCTTCTGCCGGCAGGCACCGTCCCGCACCTCGGTACCCCGCGGGCAGACGCAATTGCCATTGGCATCATGAACCTGGCCGCGGATGGTGCACTGCTCGGGCTTCGGCCGGACCGGCCGGCAGGCTCCATTGCGCACCTCGGTGCCACGCGGGCAGACACAATCGCCGGCGGCGTCATGAACCTGACCACGGATCGAGCACTGTTCAGGCTTCGGACGGATCGGTCGGCAGGCTCCATTGCGCACCTCGGTCCCACGCGGGCAGACACAATCGCCATCGGCGTCATGAACCTGGCCGCGGATGGTGCACTGCTCGGGCTTCTGCTTGTCGCGTACGCAGGCATTTGCCTGTCGGTCGAGATGCGTGCCGTCCGGGCAGTAGCAGCCATTGCCGTCCGACGTCGGGACCGAACCGGGGATGGTGCAGCCAGGCTTGTCGATCCTGACGCAAGCGCCATTCTCAAGCTCGGTACCGCGCGGGCAGACACAGCGTCCATCCTCGGTGCGGATCTGACCCTTGAGCAGCACACAAGGCTTTGGCTTCGGCTCGATGATGACGCCGCCATCAGGTGAGCACTGGCCGTTGCGGAACGTCGTGCCTTCCGGACACACGCACCGGCCGGCGTCGTTCATGACGAAGCCCGGCGAGCACTCTTTCCTCACCTCGCGTTTGATGGTGAAGGGATGGCACGCATAGGCCTTGCCGCGATCGCCCTGGATGTTGGTCAGATCGCCGGGCAGCACATCACCGCCGCCCTGCACCCGGGTGTCGGGAGACAAGACACCGACGCAGTTCTGGCCATTGACGTCGCCCTGAAGATTGGCCAGGCGGCCGTCGTCGGGAAGGATCACGGTGACAGTGTGCACGTGGCTTTCCCCGGCGCCGAGCGTCAGGTTGGCGATGCAGGACATAGGCAGCGTCGTCGGCTCCGGCGAGCAGCCGAAGGGCGGTTCGATCGAGGTGATCTCGACACCTTCCAGCCGGCCGAGCCCGTCCACGCCGATCGCATCGCCGATGCGGACCGGACCCGAGAATGGGGTCTGGCCGTCATTGGTGATGGTGATCTCGAACGAGCAGGGCTGTCCCGGCTGGCACTCGGCATCGCCGGTCTTCTTGACGCTGATCGTGGACGTGCCGCCGCCCTTGGCGCAGGCTTGGCCGATCGGGTAGACGACGTCGTCTCCCGGAGCCGGGCCGTACGAGCCGCGTGCGCAGTTCTCGAATGCGCCATTGGCCGAGACCGTCACGTCGAAGTGCCTGGAGGTTCCGGGCGTCATCACGGCGCCGGGAATCTGGCACGACAGCGCATTGGCCGGAACCGCGCCACAAGCCCATTCCGCGCCGTCGGGGGTGACGGTCTGGATCTGCACCGGCGCGCCGCCCGAGATCAGCGTGGCGGCATCGTTGACCCGCACCGGACCGGTGGGGGCGGAGGTGCCAAGGCTGATGACGGTAATGCGGCAGGAAACAACCGCTGCACCGGCGAGCGAGCCGTTGCACACCTTGGTTATGCGCAGGGTCGGCTTGCCGCCATTGGGATGCCGGAAGCGTTCCTTGGCGCAGGCCTTGTTGTTGGTGAGGTCGACCTCACCGGGGACGGGCTTCAGCGCCGCGCAGTTCTCCACCGAGTCCGACTGATAGCCGGCCGGCATCACCGCCTTGACGACGATCGGCGTCGAGGCGCCCGGCATCAGCACGATGCCGGCATTGTCGCAGCGGAACTGGCCGGGGCCGTTCGGTCCGCATGTCCAGGGCGGAGACGGGCCGAAGGTCGAGGAGGCCGGCGCGCCGCCGGGGTAATTGTCGATGACCGTCAGCGGCCCATTATAGGGGACGCTGCCATTGTTGATGATGTCGATCACGAAGTAGCAGATGCCGTCGGGCGTGCAGACCGGAATGCGGGCACGCTTCTTCAGGATCAGATCGACTTTCTTGTCGATCGGCGGCCGGCAATCGCGGTCGCGGTCGCCACGCCGGCAGATCGGGATCGAGGCGCAGCCCCGGTCGTTCTGCTGGCTGCCGAACAGCGGCTTGCCGCTGGCGCCGTAATTGTAGGTGGCGCAGTTGCGCAGCGCGCTGCCTTGCCAGCCTCCCGCCGGCTTGAAGCCGAGCTTGAGGTTGACGGAGGCACCCGGATTGAGCGTGGTCACCGGATAGGTGCAGGTCATCGGGGTCACGCCGGGTACGCAGACCCAGGGCGGATTGGGCCCTGAATCCAGCGTCGAGCCGGCCGGCAGCGTCACCTCGTCGAGCACGATCTTGCCGTGATACGGCCCGTCGCCGACATTGGTGACCTTGATGGTGAAGTCGCAGCCGCCACCCATCGTGCACCGCGTTACATCGGCGCGTTTCTCGACCTTGAGGTCCGGCTCCTTGTCCTTGGGCGGACATCTCAGGTCACGCGGGATGACGATGTCGATGGTCTGCGTGCAGCACAGCCCCCAGCCCTCCTTCGGGCCGGCATAGGTCTCGATGCCGGTGACGATGAGGTGGATGACGTCGCCGGGCGATGCGCCGATGATCTTCCAGTTGAGCACACCGCCGCCCGCCGGCACCAACTGGGTGTCGGGGATGATGGTGATACCGGGGGTGGTCGTCGACACCTGCACCCACTTGCCGCCCATCTCCGGGCCGACAGGCATGTGGTAGATGAAGGCGCCGCCGCCTGGCACGCAATCGACCGTGCCGCGCTCCACCTTGAAGCATTCCCGGTCGGGAGGCGGAGGCCGCTTGTCACAGTTGGTGAGGTCGATCTTGATCGAGGTCTTCACGCCGGTCTTGTAGTCGCCGTCGTCGGGCTTGCCCGGATCCTGAGACGGGATGATGGTCCCGGTGCCGACTCCATTGGTCACCTTGATCAGGCCCTGATTGTCGACGACCGTCGGCGAGGGAAACGCCGCATGGTCGATCTTGGCGGTGATCTGGAAGTTGATGACGCGTTCGTTGGCAGCGCCCGCACCGTCGAGATCGGCGGCAGAGAGCCGGAAATCGGACACGGTTGCCGTATCGTTCGGATCGGCCGAAGTGCTGATCGAAACGCCGGGCAGCGGGCCGCCCGCAGCGTCCGTGCCGTCGCCCGACACATGCGCGCTGACGATCGACAGACCGTGCGGAAGCTGGTCCTTGAACTCGATCTTGAGCTTCTTCAACAGAGCAATCATGCCCGGGTCGGCAAAGCTTTGCGCATCGCCGCGCAGGCCGAAGCTCAGGGAGTAGACGACGTAGTCGCAACTCCGCTGGGTGCCTTTCTTGGTGAAGAACGGCACGACCCGTTCCGGCCTCGGGGTGACGATTTTCGAATTGTCGAGGTCGAGCCGCAGTTCCGGGGTGATCGGGACGGCGTCTTCGGCGTGACTTGCCACAGGGGTGTACATGGCGACCGCGATACCGGCCGCCATCAGCCAGCGCGCGCCGCGCCTGGCGTATGACAGGGGTTTCATGATGGTCTCCATGACTGTTGGCTGCTTGCCGGTGGATTGACTGCGCGTTGCGGTCGGGGAAAGCGTGAGATTTTTCATCTTCCCCTCCTCAACGTTCGCAGCTGACGGCTGGGGTTCTGAGCGGCAAGGTCATCTTGCAGCAAGGGTAGTAGCCACCCTTGTCCTTGTCGGACTGCCTGTAGAAGCAAAGTCCAACATCGACTATGTCGCCCGGATAGTGGCCAGTGATGTCGATCGTGTACGGCTTGCCGGGCGCATGCGACTGGGGTGATGTCACCCCGACGCCTGGCGTCCTGGACTGGGCCTTGATCGAATCGCCGCCGAAGCCGGCATGGTCATGGAGATAGAGGTCGGCCTGGAGGCCGCGAGGCGTGCAGTAGAACTGCACATCCTCGACATCGATGCACGGAGGCAGGTCGCCGGGCGGTGGGAAGTCCGGCGGATAGAAGGGCGGCAGATAACCGCCGGGGATCTCTTCATAATAGCCGGCACGGCCTTCGCAGGGGTGCCAGACCTCGACGTCGCCGACATGGCCTTCCACTTCGGGGTCTTCGAAATAGCCGTCGAAGTCGACGAACCACGAGCCGAATGGCGGTACGTTTGCCGGCTTGACCAGCGGCGTCGGCGTGATCTGAACGCCATGGACGGCAAGCGGCCCGCCGGCGGCGAGCTGGTCGGCAAGCGTGGGGTTGTCGCGCAGCTTGTCGCCGGTGTTGACCAGCGTGTCGGTGCACACGCCGGTGTCGAGATTGCCGTCGGCGTCATAGCCATATTGCAGGTCGAGCCCGCCGGCTGACTGCCGGTTGCCTTGCGGGAAGCCGACCGCATATTCCTGCGGTTCTTCCACCCACTCCGATTCCGTCGCCGGATCGTCCGGGTTCTCGCGCCAGTAACGGATGACCTCGCCTTTGCCGGAATCGGCGAACTGGCTGTAATCGTAGCGGTTTTCCACCGGGCCGCGCTGCGCCAGGTACATGAAGCCCTTGACGTCGAAGGCGATGTCGGTGACGGCGTAATCCTTGTCGGCCTTGACCGTCAGTTCCCAGCGCGGATCACCGGCGAAGCTGCCGTCGCGGGCAATGCCCACCGACCAGATCTCGGCCTTCTCGCCGACCGAATAGTAGACCCGGCCGCCATGATAGGCGACGGACCAGACGCGGCGCTCGTCCTGCGTATAGCCCCATGTGTCGGGATCTTCCGAGTCGAAGGCGGCACCCTGTATGTCCATCACCGCGCCGTCGTCGGCGACGGGCGCAAGCCCATGCGCCGGTCGCCCGGCAACCCCGTGGTCGAACGTGTCGATCAGCGTGCCGTTGGCGTCGATGCGGTGGATGAGGCCGGTGTCGAGGTCGCTGGCGAAGAACTGGCGGTGACTGCTGTCGAAGCTGACGTCGCCGATGCCGGGGCCGCTGTTGGTGTCGATGTCGGCAAATTTGGAGACGGCACCGGTGATGCCGTCGATCTTCCAGATCGTGCCGGGACCGCCACCGTTTTCGGTACCGAACTGGCCGTCCATGAAGACGGCGCCCGCCGTGCCGCGGCGCTGCCGCTCAGGCCGGCCGTCGGAATCTTCATCAGGGGTGACGATGCGGATGCCGTGCAGCGAGGTGGCGCCGGCATAGAGGTTGGGAATGCCGGACGGGACGCCGTCGCGCACGCCGTCATCATAGGTGACGGCGAACACCTGGCCGATCTGCTCCGCCGTCACCTCGAAGGGCGGCGGCGTGTAGACGAGCTGGCCCGAGGCGGGTCCGCCGAGCGCCGAAACATCGAAAACGCGCAGGGCGGCGCGCGTCGTGTCGATGAAGGTTTCGTCGACCGGGTCGACTCCGGGCGGCAATCCTTCTTCGAAATTGGGAATGACGGTGCCGGAAAATCCGGTCACGGCCATCGAGCCGGGATAGATGATCTGGCTTTCCTGTGCTCGGGCAGCTGAGCCCAGCCAGAGCGTGACGCTCAGCGCCAAGGCAAGCAGACCGCCGGCCAGATGGAGCGAACGGCGCAAACCGCCGCTTCGCAAACCGCCACTTGGAGATGACATGGACGTGCCGCGATTGCAGGACATAAAACTCCCCCCGAAGTTTTCGGGAGGAACATCCGGTTCGGCCGCGCGAATCAGGGCAAGGCGCGGCGTTCCGGCACGTTCGTCCCTGATCAAATTGTCTGCTTTCCTCGTCCGCACGATACGCCTGCTCCTGCGCAGGGTCAACGGAATCAGCCGAAAGCCCAGCGCATCGACCCCGTCCCGAAGGCGGTGGTCGCGCTGGGCTTGCGTTGGTCCCGGAGACCGTGGAGCCTCTAGGGTCCTGGTCATTGGGGGCATCCTTTCCGGCCCCGCACCATGCGGCGCCTGGTCGTCAGTCGCAGGCTGGAGCGGAAAGGTTCATGCAAAACGGCGGCTGGGTCTGTTCACCATTTCACAGAAGCGGCAAACAGTTCCAATTTGCTCGAAGCCGACCAGAAAACAGCGTACCGGGAAGGATTGATTCGGGCGGCTTGCCGGCGAAGGTTCACCAGATCCAGTCGCCTTTGCCCAACACCGACACCGCCTCGACGATGCGGCTGAAGGAGGCGCGCGCCCGGCCGACCGTGTGTCTGGCCCTGAGATAGCCATGCACCAGCCCCGGCTCCTCGAACCATGTCGCACGACCGCCGGCAGCGAGGATGCGGTTGCGATAGGTTTCGCCGTCGGACGACAGCGGATCGCATTGTGCGGTGATCATCACGGTTGGCGGCAGTTTGGTGAAATCGGTATCGGCGAGCGGGGACAAGGTGATGTCGCCGGTGCCGTCGACGCCGCCGCTGCGGATATTCTTGTAGAACTCCAGGTCGCGCATGGTCAGCATTGGCGCTTCGGCATGTTCGACATAGGAGTCTTTCGACCAGTCGCCGCCGAGGCTGGGATAGATCAGCACCTGGCCGATCGGCTTTTTGGCATGGCTGCGCGTTGCGTGGGCGACAGCAGCGCAGAGATTGCCGCCGGCGCTGTCACCGCACAGCAGGACAGAACGGTCGTAGGTTCCGGCCGCCCATTCGAAGGCATGCAGCGCATCGTCAAAGGCGGCCGGGTGCAGATGCTCCGGCGCCAGGCGGTAGTCGACCGAGACCACCTCGTAGCCAGTGCGGGCGCAGAGCTCGGCGCAGACATCGTCGTGGCTGTCGAGCCCGCCGAGGATGAAGCCGCCGCCATGGATGTAGAGCACCATCGCCGCCTTGTTGGGCGAGGCGGAGCGATAGATGCGGATCGGGATATCGTGAGCGGCAATGATGGTCGTTTCCGCCGTCACGCCATCGGGATAGCCGGCAAAGAACTCACGGCACATCCGGTCATAGATCGCGCGTTGCTGGGCGACGGTGTAGTCGATCGTATCAGGCGGGTAGCAGGAATTGGTGCGTTCGACGAAGGCCCAGGTCTCGGCGTCGATGAGGGTTTTGTAGTCGGTCATGCTGGGCAAGCCGACTGCAGAGGTTGAGCCCAGCCACCCCCCTCTGGCCTGCCGGCCATCTCCCCCGCAAGGAGGGAGATTGGCAGCGTCGGGCTAGGCGCTTTTCTTGCGACACTGGTGATTGGCGAAAGCAGAGATGACATCTGATCTCCCCCCTTGCGGGGGAGATGGCCGGCAGGCCAGAGGGCGGTGTGAAGGAACGCCATCGTCAGGAAGATTACTTCCCCTTCCAAACCGGCTCACGCTTTTCCGCAAACGCGCGAAAACCTTCCATACCATCCTCGGAGCCATAAAGCGCATCTACGGTCGCCAATTGCCGGCGCGTCACGCGGTTCATCGCATCCTGGAAGGTCAGCGCCTCAGCTACACGCGCGGTCTCCTTGATCGCCGCGAACACCAGCGGCGGACCGCCGGCGAGCAGGCGGGCGATCTCCCAGACGCGGTCCTCGAGCTTTTCCTTCGGCAGCACTTCGTTGACCAGCCCCCAGCGATGCGCCTCCGCCACATCCATCCAGCGGCCGGTGAGCAAAAGGTCCATGGCGACGTGATAAGGAATGCGCTTCGGCAGCTTGATCGTCGCGGCGTCGGCCAGCGTGCCGGCGCGGATTTCGGGCAGCGCGAAAGAGGAATGGTCGGAGGCGTAGATGAGGTCGCAGGACAGCGCCAGTTCGAAGCCGCCGCCCACCGCCATGCCGTTGACGCAGGCGATGACCGGCTTGTTGAGGTCGCGCAGTTCCTGCAGGCCGGCAAACCCGCCGACGCCATAGTCGCCGTCGACCGCATCGCCGCCGGCCGCGGCCTTCAAATCCCAGCCGGCGCAGAAAAACTTGTCGCCGGCCGTCTTGACGATGGCGACGCGAAGCTCCGGATCGTCGCGGAATGCCTTGAAGGTCTCGCCCATCCGCCGCGACGTCTTCAGGTCGATTGCGTTAGCCTTGGGCCGGTCTAGCGTGACCTCGAGGATGGTGCCCTCGCGGCGGGTGGAAATGACGTCAGACATTCTTCTTTTCTCCCAGCACCAGCAGCGCGTCGGCGATCCAGGCGCCCTTGCCTTCGGCGCAGACGATCAGCGGGTTGATGTCGAGTTCCTCGATCTCGCCGGCATTCTGCTGCACGAAGGCGGCAATGCCGGCGATGGCGTCGATGGCCGCCGCGACATCGGCCTTTGGCCGGCCGCGATAGCCGTCGAGCAGCGGGAACAGCTTCAGGCGGCGCAAGGCCGCCTCGATGTCGTCGCGGGTTGCCGGCAGCATCAGGGTCACGCTGTCGCGCAACAGCTCGACCAGCACGCCGCCGGTGCCGAGCGTCATGACAGCGCCGAACATCGGATCGCGGGTGAAGCCGACGATGAGCTCGGCGACGCCGTCACGCACCATGCGCTCGACGTAGAGGCCTGTGCCGAGCGGCAGGAGGTCGTGTGCCGCTGTGCTGACCGATTCGGCATCCTTGAGGTTCAGCCTGACGGCGCCGACTTCCGACTTGTGCGTCACGCCCAGCGCCTTCAGCGCCACCGGGAAGCCGAGTGCCATCGACGAGATTACCGCTTCGACCGCATTGGCGGCGCGTTCGGCCTTCGGCACGGGCAGGCCGGCCTTGATCAACCGCGCCTTGGCTTCAGCCTCGTCAGGGGTCACATGGTCGCCCCCGGCCGCACCCGCAGCCGTCGTGTCGATCGGCTGCGCCTGCGGCTCAGCCCAGGCCCAGCCGATGAAGGCCGCTGCGCCTGCGGCGTCCATGGCCTCGGAAATGCCGAACAACGGCACCATGCCGCGCGCCATCAGTTCGGCGGTGTATTCCTCCGGCAGGTTCTCCGGCAGCGACGAGACGATCGCGCCGTGCGCCTTGTTGGTCTTCAGCGCCGATTCGAAGGCGCGCAGCGTCGCCCACCAGTCGGTCACCGAGCAGCGGTCGGGGCGCGGGAAGTCGAGGACCAGCATGTTGAGGTCGAAGCCACCGGAGACCATGGCGGTGAAGGTGGCGGTCATCGCCGGTTCGTTGTTCCAGATGAAGGTGTGGTAGTCCAACGGGTTGGCGACCGCTACCAGCGGCCCGAGCGTCGATTTGACATGGGCACGGTGCTTGCTGGTGAGCTCCGGAAAATTGACCCAGCGCCCCTCGGCGCTGTCGGCCATGACGGAGGCCTCGCCACCCGAACAACTCATCGACGACAGGCGATAGCCGGGCAGCGGCCCGGTGACATGCAGCAGCTTCAGCGCCTCGATGAAGGCAGGGATGGAATCGACGCGCGCAATGCCCAGCCGCCGCAGGAAGGCGCCCGAGGCAGCGTCCGAGCCGGCGAGCGAGGCGGTATGCGAGACGGTCGCCTGTCTAGCCTGTTCCGAACGCCCGACCTTCATGGCGATGATCGGCTTCTTCAGCTCGCGCGCCCGCGCCGCCAGCCGCTCGAAGCCGGCTACCGAATCGAAGGCTTCGATATGCAGGCCGAGCGAGGTGACGCGGTCGTCCTCGATCAGGCCAAGCGCCATTTCGGACAGGCCGGTCTGCGCCTGGTTGCCTGCGGTCATCAGAAAGGCGATCGGCAGGCCGCGCTTCTGCATCGTCATGTTGATGGCGATGTTGGAGGACTGGGTGATGATGCCGACGCCCTTGGCGCCTTCGGGCAGCCTGATGCCGCCATGCTGGTCAGGCCACAAAAGGGCGCCGTCAGCATAATTGATCAGACCATAGCAATTCGGCCCTATGATCGGCATCTGGCCTGCGGCGGCGACCAGTTCGGCTTGCAGCCGCTCGCCATCGTCGTCATAGGCCTCGGTCTCGAGGAACCCGGCGGCAAAGCACACGGCGCCGCCGGCGCCACGCTCGGCCAGCGCCGTGACCACCTCGATGGTGAGATGTCGGTTGACGCCGACAAAGGCGGCGTCCGGCGCGCCGGGCAAATCGGCGACGGAGCGATAGGCCTTGCGGCCCGCAACCTCGTCCTTGGTCGGGTGCACCGGCCAGATCTCGCCGGCAAAGCCCATCTTGATCGACTGCGCGACGACGGCGGCGGCCTGCGCCCCGCCGAACACGGCGATTGATTTTGGGCGCAAGAGACGTTCGAGTTTATGCATGGTCATCTTTTCGTTTTGAGCGCGATATCTTCCAAAACCGAAATGCCGGTTCTGGCCATCATGCTCTAAGCGCCGAACGGACGCAGCAGCGCCCGCGAAATAATATGTCGCTGAATCTCCGACGTGCCTTCCCAGATGCGCTCGACGCGGGCGTCGCGCCAGATGCGCTCCAGCGGCAGGTCGTCCATCAGCCCCATGCCGCCATGAATCTGGATGGCTTCGTCGGCGACATAAGCCAGCATTTCGGTCGCCTTCAGCTTGGCCATCGCCATGTCCTGATCGGTCACGGTGCCCTGATCGTACTTCCAGCCGGCTTCGAACACCATCAGGTCGGCGGCCTTCAATTCGGTGGCCATGTCGGCCAGCTTGAACGACACACCCTGGAACTTGCCGATCTGCTGGCCGAACTGCTGGCGCTGCGCGGAATATTCGATGGCGTGGCCGAGCGCCCGCTCGGCGCGGCCGATGCAGGTGGCCCCGACCTGCAGGCGGGTGGCGCCGAGCCAGGAATTGGCGACGTCGAAACCCTTGTGCACCTCGCCAAGCACCTGGCTTGCCGGCAACCGGCAATCGTCGAATTCGAGAATGGCGTTGGTGTAGCCGCGATGCGAGACGTTGCGGTAGCCGTCACGCACGGTGAAACCCTTCGTGCCCTTGTCGACGAAGAAGGCCGTGATCTTCTTGCGTTTGCCGCGCGGCGTTTCTTCCTCGCCCGAAGCCATGAAGCAGATCGCGAAATCGGCGAGATCAGCGTGGCTGATAAAATGCTTGGTGCCGTTCAGCACCCAGTCGTCACCGTCCTGCACGGCGGTCGCCTTCATGCCGCGCAGGTCGGAGCCGGCGCCCGGCTCGGTCATCGCCAGGCAATCCCACTTCTCACCGCGAATACAGGGGAACAGGTATTTTTCGCGCTGCTCCGGCGTGCCGGCGAGCAGGATGTTGGAGGGGCGCGCCACGCAGGTCCAGTGCAGCGCGTAGTTGGCGCGGCCGAGCTCTTTTTCGTAGAGCAGCCAGGTCACCGTATCCAGCCCCGCGCCGCCTACATCGGCCGGCATGTTGGCGGCGTAGAGCCCGGCTTCGATCGCCTTGACCTTGATCTCTTCGATCAGCTCGCGGCGCAGCACGCCGGTGCGCTCGACCTCGCGTTCATGCGGGTAAAGCTCATTCTCGACGAAGGCACGCGTCGTCTCGGCGATAAGCTTCTGCTCCTCCGACAGCCCGAAATCCATGGTCTTCAGCCCTTCTTCTTTTTCTTCGGCTTTTCGGCTTTCTTCACCGGCTTCGATGCCTTGGCCTTCTCGGCTGCCTTGGAAGCGGTCGGCTTCTTGGCCGCCAGCTTGGCCAGCTGCTTGGTATAGTCCTTGTGCAAGGCGCCGGCGCCCCAGCCCTTGCCTTTGTTCTGCTTCGACAGAGCATCCATGATGGCGACCAGATTGTCGTCGCGGATCTTTTCCAGCTCTCGGATCGACAGGCCATGCGCCTGGTCGTCCGACTGGGTGGCGATCAGATCGACCAGCTCGTCGTTGAACTCCGGAACGTCCATCAGCTTGGTCCACGGCCATTTCAGGCACGGCCCGAACTGCGCCATGAAATGGCGCATGCCGGCTTCGCCGCCGGCGACGCGATAGACCTGGAACATGCCCATCTGCGCCCAGCGCAGGCCGAAGCCATAGCGCATGATGTCGTCGAGTTCCTCGACGGTGCAGATGCCGTCCTTGATCAGCCACAGCGCCTCGCGCCATGCTGCTTCCAGCAGGCGGTCGCCGACGAAGGCCTCGATCTCCTTGCGGACGACGACAGGCTTCATGCCGATCGAGGCGTAGATCTCCTTGGCTACTTCGATGGCCTCCGGAAACGTCTGTTCGCCACCGACGATCTCGACCAGCGGCAGGAGATAGACCGGGTTGAACGGATGGCCGACGACCAGCCGCTCCGGGTGCTTCTTCATCGCCACCTGCATGTCGGTCGGCTTGATGCCTGAGGTCGACGAGCCGACAATAGCGTTGGCCGGCGCATAGAGGTCGATCTCGGCCAGCACGCGGTGCTTGAGGTCGAGCCGTTCCGGCACGCTTTCCTGGATGAAGTCGGCATCGGCGACCGCCTCGGCGATCGTCTTGGCGAAGGCCAGCCTGCCTTCCTTGGGCAGGCCGCCGGGCAGCATCTGCTTATAGGCGCGGCGCGCGCCCTTCATCACTTCCGAGACCTTGCGCGAGGCTTCGGGATCGGGATCGAAGATCGACACGTCGATGCCGTTGAGCAGCAGACGCGCCACCCAGCCGGCGCCGATGACGCCGCCGCCGATGGCAGCCGCCTTGTTGATGATGCTCATGCTTCAAGCTCCGGTTCTTGTCTTGGCTGTTTCGGGGTCGATGAGAGGCACGCGCTCGCCGGCGCGAATCACTGAGGGGTCGTAGGCCTTGCGGGCGAAAACCTCGAGCACGAAGGGCCGGAAGAACCCGATCGGCAGCATGTCGTAGTCGGGATCGAAGCTCGACTGATCCCAGCGTTCGCAAAACTGGTCGCAATCGTCGAAATACATATGTCCGGCGAAGCGGTCGCGCGCATGGCGGTTGCCGCCGAGATGGTGGGCGTAATAGAGGCGCTGAAAATCGCCGTGCTTCTCCACCACCCAGGTGCATTGCTCGCGCACGAAGGGCTTCAGGATCGAAGCGGCATATTCGTCGTGATTGTAGGGCGCGTAGATGTCGCCGATGTCATGCAGCAGCGCGCAGGCGATCCAGTCGGTATCGGCACCGTCGCACCAGGCGCGCGTCGCCGCCTGCAGCGAATGGCCGAGCCTTGTGATCTTGTAGCCGGACAGGCCTTCGTCGAGCTGGACCAGCGCATCGAGCAGCCGCTCGCCGGTTTTGGCGGCATAGTCGATCTCATGGGCGGTCAGGAATTCGTAGTCGTCCCTGTCGCCATCCTTCATCGCGGTGAATTTGACGGTTGTCATATCGACGCCCTCCAAACTATACCGCGATTGGCGCCCGCTTGGTCAGGTTGAGCTTCTTGCGCACTTCCTCCGGTCCCAGAATTCGAGCGCCGAGATTGGTGACTATGCTGGCGGCGCGCTCGACCAGCTGCGCGTTGGTGGCGAGCACGCCCTTGTCGAGCCAGAGATTGTCTTCGAGACCGACGCGGACATTGCCGCCGGCCAGCACCGCCGCTGCCGCATAGGCCATCTGGTTGCGGCCGATGGCGAAGGCCGACCAGTTCCAGGTCGACGGCACATTGTTGACCATCGCCATGAAGGTGTTGAGGTCGTCCGGCGCGCCCCACGGCACGCCCATGCAGAGCTGCACCAGCGCATCGGGGTTCAGCACTTTTTCCTCGACCAGCTGCTTGGCGAACCAGAGGTGGCCGGTGTCGAATGCCTCGATCTCCGGTTTGACGCCGAGCACCGTCATCATGCCGCCCATGGCGCGCAGCATGCCGGGCGTGTTGGTCATGACATAGTCGGCTTCGGCGAAGTTCATGGTGCCGCAATCGAGCGTGCAGATTTCCGGCAGGCACTGGCGCACATGTTCCATGCGGTTGGTGGCGCCGCCCATGTCGGTGCCCTTCTCATTGAGCGGCAGCGGCGCTTCGGGCGAGCCGAACACCATGTCGCCGCCCATCCCGGCGGTCAGGTTCAGGATCACGTCGACGTTGGCGTCGCGGATGCGCTCGGTCACCTCACGGTAGAGATGGACATCGCGGCGCGGCTTGCCGGTTTCGGGGTCGCGGACGTGGCAGTGGACGATGGCAGCACCCGCCTTGGCCGCGTCGATGGCCGAATCGGCGATCTGCTTGGGCGAACGCGGCACATGGGGCGAGCGGTCCTGCGAGCCGCCGGAGCCGGTGACGGCACAGGTAATGAAGACCTCACGGTTCATCGCGAGCGGCATGGAACTCTCCTCCCAAACATCAGAAGCCGTAACAATGATCCGACTTGCGGCAAACTGTTTTGCGTTTTACGAAGGCTGCATGATTAAAAGCGAAAAGCCGACCATCTTTCGCGCCGAGCGATCTTCGTTGAAGGTGACATTCCTGGTGTTTTCCGGCTCGTCCATCATGTGCGTCGCGTCGGCTGTCGACCCACTGCGCGCCGCCAACCGCATCTCCGGCGAGGCGCTGTTCGATTTCAAGCTGGTCTCGGTCACCGGTGAGGCTCCGGTCACCACCTGCGGCCTGCCCGTGGCGGTCAGCGGCCGTTTCGATGCGGCCGAGCCGACCGACGTGCTTGTCGTCGTCGCCGGCTTCGGAACGCAGAACTATGCCACGTCTGCGCTGCTGTCGGGTTTGCGCCGCGCAGCACGAGCCGCCCGCGCCTGTGGCGGCGTCGAGGCCGGCACCTGGCTGGTGGCGCGCGCCGGCCTGCTCGAAGGCCGCAGCGCCACCACCCATTGGGAGGACATGGAGGATTTTTCCTCGGCCTTTCCCGGCGTCGACGTACGCCCCGACCGCTATGTCATCGACGGGCCTGTCTTCACCTCGGGCGGGGCGTCGCCGACCTTCGACCTGATGCTGCATCTGATCCGCACGCGCCTCGGCATGGCCGTGGCGCTCGATGTCGCCAGTGTCTTTATCTACGACCAGGCGCGCGCCGCGACCGACGCACAGCCGCTGGTCTCGCTCGGCCGGCTCGACGGCTACGACCCGCGGCTGGCGCAAGCCATCAGGCTGATGGAATCGCATGTCGACCAGCCGCTGACCATCGACGCGGTGGCCAAGCGCGCCGGGGTGACGGCGCGGACGCTGGAGAGCATTTTCTGCAAGTCGATCGGCGAAACGCCAGGCGCCTATTATCTCAGGCTGCGGCTGGGCGCGGCACGGCGGCTGGTGGTCGACACGCGGATCGCCATGGCGGATATTGCCGGGCGGACGGGGTTCTCGTCCGCCGCGGCATTTTCCAGAGCGTTTTCAAGAGCGTTCGGCGAAGCGCCGGTGCGGCTACGCCGAGGTTGATGCATGTCGCCCAAAAGTGTGTCGAGGTTTTGGGGTAACGACATGCACAGACAAAGAGAGATCAGGCGGCGTTCTGGCGATCGCCGCCGGCGTCCATCTGCGAGCGCATCTGCCTCGCCAGCCGGACTTCAAATCGGCTGCTGACAGCGCGATCCCATTCGTTTTTCACATTGTCGCTCGGCCGCGGCAGCGCCATCAGCCGGTCGATGATCGATCCGGTCTCACCGGATGAGAGTAGGGCGTCGATTTCGCGTTCGTGTTGCATTATCGGTTCGCCTCCTTCCTTTTCACCCGCCACAACGGACCTCTTATACGAGATACGTGACGGCAGTTTGAAGGCAAGAGCGAGGTCATTGAGGGGCGACAAGGGGCAAACCTTGTCGCCAAATGAGCCCTTTGGCGCAAGGCCGTTCCAGGGCGGCGGGAGTATTTTTCCAGCCGCCCTCAAGCAATACGAATCGGCCTTCAGGTCTCAGACGTAGCGGTTGACGATGTTTTCGAGCAGTTCCTGGCGGCCGGAGCGTGGCTGCGGCTCGATCTTCTTCTTCACCACGCGCTCTGCGATGTCTTGCAGCGTGCGCTTGCCCGACAGCATCGCCTTGGCCTCGGCTGTGTTCCAGCCGGCATAGCGCTCGGCCAGCGGGCCCGACAGCGCCTTGTCCTCGACCATCTTCGCGGCTGCCTTCAAACCGCGCGCGCAAGAATCCATGCCGCCAATATGGCCGATCAGCAGATCCTGCGGATCGAGCGACTGGCGGCGCAGCTTGGCGTCGAAATTGGTACCGCCGGTCTTGAAGCCGCCAGCCTGCAGGACCTGATAATAGGCCAGCGCCATCTCCGGCACATTGTTGGGGAACTGGTCGGTGTCCCAGCCCGATTGGTAATCGTTGCGGTTCATGTCGATCGAACCGAAGACGCCGAGCGCATTGGCTAGCGCCAACTCGTGCTCGAAGGAATGGCCGGCGAGGATCGCGTGGCCCTGCTCGATGTTGAGCTTCACTTCCTTTTCCAGACCGAAGCGCTTGAGGAAACCGTAGACCGTGGCAACGTCGTAGTCGTACTGGTGCTTGGTCGGCTCCTGCGGCTTTGGCTCGATCAGGATCGTGCCCTTGAAGCCGATCTTGTGCTTGTAGTCGACGACGAGGCTGAGGAAGCGCCCGGCCTGTTCCTGCTCGCGGGCAAGGTCGGTGTTGAGCAGCGTCTCATAGCCTTCGCGCCCGCCCCACAGCACGTAGTTCTCGCCCTTCAGCCGCTTGGTGACGTCGATGCAGCTTTTCACTGTCGCCGCCGCGTAGGCAAACACATCCGGATCGGGATTGGTGGCGGCGCCCGACATGAAGCGGCGGTTGGAGAACAGGTTCGCCGTGCCCCAGAGCAGCTTGACGCCGGTCTTCTTCATCTTGCCCGCAAAATAGTCGGCGATCTCGTCGAGCCGCGCTGCACTTTCGGAGAAATCCTTGCCCTCGGGCCGCACGTCGGCGTCGTGGAAACAGAAATAGGGGGCGCCGAGCAGCGAGAACATCTCGAAGGCGACGTCGGCTTTCAGCTTCGCAAGTTCCATCGTGTCGACGCCGCCGGCCTTGGGAAACCAGGGACGGTCGAAGGTCTGGCCACCGAACGGATCGCCGCCCGGCCAGGCGAAGGAATGCCAGTAGGCGACGGCGAAGCGCAGATGGTCTTCCAGCCGCTTGCCGGCGACGACCTCATCCGGATTGTAGAACCGGTAGGCCAGCGGATTGGTCGAATCCGGCCCTTCATACTTGATTGCTTTGATGTCGCCGAAAAATCCGCTGCTCATGATTTCTGTCCTCTCTCGAATAGTTCGCCCCGATTACCTCAGGCGTAATTGGTTTCGTTCTGCCAAGGGGTGAAAAGGCTGGTGTCAAAGCCGCTCAACGATGGAGACAGACCATGACCGACCTCAACACGATCGCTCAAAACTACATCACCGCCTGGAACGAAGCCGATGCGGATCGCCGCGCCGAACTGCTCAAGGCAACCTTCACCGAAGACGTCAGCTACCGCGATCCGCTGATGCAGGGCGACGGCCATGCGGGTGTGGCCGCGCTTATCGACGGCGTGCAGCAGCGCTTCGCCGGCTTCCGGTTCTCGCTGAAGGGCACACCGGACGGGTTCGGCGACAAAATCCGCTTCTCGTGGAATCTCGGCCCGGAAGGCATTCCATCGGTCATCGAAGGCACCGATATCGGCATCATTGAGAACGGCCGCCTGAAGAGCGTCACCGGGTTTCTGGACAAGGTGCCGGCGCAGTAAGTTGCCAAGCTGCGGCGTGGGCGAGAAACCGCTCACGCCGTGGCGCCTTTGATTGCCGGATACAGCGCCCGATAGCGCTGATAAGCATCCGCATAGGCATCGCTCAAGCTGGCATCCGGCTCTACCGTCGCATCCGTCCGTGGCGCGGTGCAGACACTGAGCGGATCCGCCCCTGTCGCCGCGATCAGCCCGAGCCGGGCCGCCCCAAACGCGGCGCCAAAATCGCCGTCGGCGGGAATGTCGACCGGCAGCTGCAGTGCGGTGGCGATCGCCTTCAGCCAGTAGCGCGAGCGCGAGCCGCCGCCGATAGCCGTCACCCGGGTCAAATTCGTGCCCGCCGTCTTCAGCGCTTCGAGACTGTCGCGGAAGGCAAAGGCGACGCCTTCGAGCACAGCCTGCGTCAGCACGGCGCGGCTCGATTCATGCGCCAGCCCGGTGAAGGCGCCGCGAATGGCGGAATCATTGTAGGGCGTGCGCTCGCCCGAGAGATAGGGCAAGAACGACACGCCCGACGGAGCCTTCAAAGCGTCGCCAAGTTCGGCGGTCAATTCGCCGGCCTTCTTCCCTGAAATCTCCGATAGCCAGTTCAACGAATCCGTTGCCGACAGAATGACGCCCATCTGGTGCCAGGTATTGGGCAGCGCGTGGCAGAATGTGTGCACGGCACTTGCTGGATTGGGCAGATAGGACGCGTTGGCGGCAAACAGCACGCCGGATGTGCCGAGCGAGACGAATGCATGGCCGGCGCCGACCGTGCCCATGCCGCAGGCCGATGCCGCATTGTCACCGGCGCCGCCGGCAACGGGAATGCCCGCCGCAATGCCCCATTTCGAGGCGAGTTCGGCGCGCAAGGCGCCGGCCTTTTCCGTGCCTTCTACCAGCGACGGCATCTGCTTCTCATCGAGCGACGTCGCTGCGAGCAGTTCGGAAGACCAGCGCCGCTTGCCGACATCGAGCCAGGACGTGCCGGCCGAGTCGGACATTTCGGAGATATGCTCGCCGGTCAGCCAGAGCCGCAGGAAATCCTTGGGCAAAAGCACCTTCGCCACCTTGGCGAAGACGGCGGGCTCGTTATTCTTCACCCAGGCAAGTTTCGGCGCCGTGAAGCCGGGGAAAACGATGTTGCCGGTCAGTTGGCGGAAGCGCGGATCGGCGTCGAGCGCAGCCGCTTCGGCGTGGCTGCGCGTGTCGTTCCACAAGATGCAGGGGCGCAGCACCTGATCGCCGGCATCAAGCAAGGTGGCGCCATGCATATGGCCGGAGAGGCCGATGCCTTCGACAGCGGCGAGATCTTGGGGGTGAGCGGATTTCAGCTCGGCAATCGCCGTCTCGCAACCACGGATCCAGTCGGCAGGGTTTTGCTCGGACCAGCCGGGGTGCGGCCGCGACACATCGAGCGAAGCATGGCCGGAGCCGATGATCTTCTGCCCGGCATCAAGCAACAGCGCCTTGACGCCCGACGTGCCCAGATCGAGGCCGAGATACATGCATTCCTCCCATTGCCATTAATTTTTTCGGGTCTCGAAAAAATCTGGCTCGACCAGTTCTTAAAACAAGATGCGTTTCGGGTCAATTCTCTGACAAATCGGCGGCGCGTCGCGAAAACAGCGCCGACAGCGGGCTGTCCGGCCGGGCCAGTTGGCGCTCGGCCGCCAAGGCCCTCGCAAGTGCCGTGCCGCCGGTGCGCAGCGCCGCCTCGATAAGCGTCAGGTCGATGACATCGCGCTGCGCATGGCTGCCGCCGAAGCGATAGGCGATCGAGCGAATCGGCCGGATCAGGCGCACCGTCTCGGCGTAATTGCCCTCGCCAAAGGCCTTGATCGCCAGCGTCAACGGATGGCCGACATCCCTGGTGAAAGCAGCGTTGTCGTCGCTGCCGTGCATCGCCTCGCGTTGCGTCTCGAGCAAGGTTTTGGCTGGCGATTCGAGCCCTGCCCCGACGAAGGCCATCATCGCATGAGCGTCGTTAAAGGCGTAATTGCCGGCACCGACCTTGGGCCAGTTGGCGGCAAGCGCTATCCAGCGGTCCCCAACGTCGACGCCGCCGAGATGAAGCCGCCACAGGATTGCCGAGGCGTCCACCATGTTGAGCGCCATCGTCGACGGCGTGCCGTAGATCGGCCCGTCATAGAGATCGAGTACCTCGCCGGTCTCGCCGAGATCGTAGTGGAACAGCGCCAAATGCCACCAATTGTGCACCTGCAGGAAGCTGTCTTTTGTCCACGCCTCAGGATTGGCGCGCATCCAGGCGATGCCATCCTTTTGCCGGCTTTGCATCTCCATGACGTGAGCTACGGCATGTTGGCCCCAGCCGTCGCGCGGCTCGATGGCGACCGCAGTACGACCAAACTTCTCGGCCTGCGCATAGTCGCCCATCTCCTCCAGTCCGAAGGCCTGCATGCCGAGAATGGCGTGGTATCCAGGCATGTCCTTTTGCCAGGACGGCAGCGCGCGGCCGATGCGGTCGCGCAGCATGCGGGCATTGCCGGTGAAGAAGTCGACCTGGTGCCCGGTCTGCAGCGCCACCGCGTCGAGCGGGAAGTCGATGGCGATATCTTCGAGCAAGCGCGAGGCCTCGTGCCAGCGGCCGGCGGCGAGATGGCCAAGCGCCGCGACATGCGCCTGTTCGCGCGCTGTCGCGGCGAGCGGGAGCGCCGCTTCGTGGCATGCCGTGGCCACCACCGTTGCCTCACGCTCGGTAGCGAGGCCGAACAGATACCCCTTGAATACGTGCGCCATGACGAAGCCCGGGTCGGCCGCAATGGCGCGATCGACAGAAGCGACGGGGTCGCCGATGAAGCATTGCAATTCGCGGACGGCCTGGCTGTAGGACGAAAACCCGGATTGTGTGGCGCCCGAAAGCGTCAGGCCGAACTCGTCCTTGATTGTCATGTCACTAGTTCCCCGAACGCATCGCCACCGTGGCGATGCCTGCGCCGACCAGCAGCGTGCCGCCGGTGCGGTTGAAGATGCGGATTGCCTTGGGGTTGCGCACGACGTTGCGGGCGCGCGCCGCGATCAGCGCGTAGCCGAAGGCATTGGCGAAGGCCAGCGCCAGGAAGGTCGTCTCGAAGATCAGCATCTGCGGCCAGAATTCGGCCTCCCGGTTGAGGAACTGCGGCAGGAAAGCGACGAAGAAGGTGATGCTTTTCGGGTTGAGCGCGGTGACCAGCCAGGCATGCGCCATCATCCTGGCGGCCGACACGGCGTCGGTGCGCGGTTCGGCTTTCAGCGCGCCGCCGGCACGAAACAGCTTAATGCCGAGATAGATCAGATAACAGGCGCCGATCAGCTTCAGGATGGTGAACACGGTAGCCGACGCCGCCAAGAGCGCGCCGATGCCCAGCATCGACAGCGTCATTGCGGTGAAGTCGCCCAGCGCCACGCCGACAGCCATAGGCAGAGCGGTACGCCAGCCCTGGCCCAGCGCATAGGATACGACCAAGAGAATAGTCGGGCCGGGAATGATCAGCAGCACGGTGGAGGCGGCAGCGAAGGCAGCCCAATTTTCGAACGACATCTTTGTCTCCTTGAGCGCAAAGAAAAGGATAAATCCTTGCGTGCGCCGGAATGTAAAGAGCCATCCTAAAAAATTCGCGGCGAACCGCTTCGTCCCGCCGGCGCATTCAAATAAGGCACAGGGTTAAGGCGCACAGGCATCCCTTCACCCTTTTTCAACCATGTTTGGCGAAACTGCCCGGTATCCGGCCGGACCGTGTTTCCCGCCGACAGCGTAGGGTTTGGTGCATGCGTGAGTTGCCGCAGAATCTGACGCCGCCTATGGGCGACGCAATCGAAGCCGAACATCTCTATTCCCGCCGCTCGATCCTGACAGGGGCCGGCGCCATGGCGCTGCTTGGCATGGCCGGCTGCAGCACCGCGACGCTCGAATTGCCGCAGTTGCAGCTGGACGACACGGTCACCGGTTCGGTGCGGCCGATCCGCCCGGCGATCAGCGTCGACAAGAACATCACCGGCCCCGACGTCATGTACGCCGCGCTGACCGATGGCGGTTTCGAAGTGCCGGCCGTGCCCTATCAGAAGGTCAAGCCGGAGTTCCGCCGGCAGATTGTCGTCAACGAGACCGGCGAGGCGCCCGGCACCATTGTCGTCCATCTCCAGGAGCGAAAGCTCTATCTCGTGCAGGAGGGCGGCGACGCCATTCGCTACGGCGTCGGCATCGGCAAGGACGGCTTCCGCTGGTCGGGCCGCGCCAACATCCAGTACGGCAAAGAGTGGCCCACCTGGACGCCGCCGCCGGAAATGATCCAGCGCAAGCCGGAGCTGGTGAAGTGGCAGAATGGACAACCCGGCGGCCTCACAAATCCGCTCGGCGCACGCGCGCTTTACATCTACCAGGACGGCAAGGACACCGGCTATCGCATCCACGGTTCGCCGGAATGGGCGAGCATCGGCCAGGCGATGTCGTCGGGTTGCGTGCACCTGATCAACCAGGACATCATCGACCTCTACAGCCGCGTTTCCAAGAAGAACCCGGTCGTCGTGGTCTGATCCTTCTGCGGCGGTTTGGCGCCCCTCGAAACTCCCGTTGCGCGATGCGGCAAGACAGGCCAAGGTGCCTTGAAAACCATCACGCCGGGAGACATCAAGCATGGCTGGAACGTTTGTCATCGCACAGGGCGGCGGCCCGACCGCCGTCATCAACCAGACGGTCGTCGGCGCCACGCTGGAAATCCGCAAGCGCCATCCCGGCGCCAAGGTGCTGGGCTCGATCCACGGTGTGCGCGGCATTCGTGACGGCAATTATATCGACCTCTCCGCCATCCCCGAAGACCGGCTGCGGCTCATCGCCGGCACACCGAGTGCCGCCCTTGGCTCGACCCGCGACAAGCCGGACGCCGCCTATTGCGAGGTCATCCTCAACGGCTTGAAGAAGGCCGGCGCCGACGCCTTCATCTATATCGGCGGCAACGACACGTCGGGCACGCAGCAGATCCTGACCGATGCGGCCGGCGGCAGCATTGCTTTCGTGCATGCGCCAAAAACCATCGACAACGATCTCGAGGAAAACGATCACACGCCTGGCTTCATCTCGGCGGCCGAGTTCGTTGCCGGCGCCTTTCTGTCCGTCGATCTCGATTTTCGTGCTTTGCCCGGCATCTATGTCGGCATCGTCATGGGCCGCCACGCCGGCTTCCTCACAGCCGCCGCAGCCGCCTGGCAGCTCGATCCCGACAGCGGCCCGCATCTGGTCTACGTGCCGGAACGGCCGTTCTCGGCCGCCGGCTTCATCGACGACGTGCGCGCTTCGCTCGACCGCCACAAGCGCTGCATCGTCGCCGTTTCCGAAGGCGTCAGCACCGCCGACGGCAAGGCGCTGGTCGAAAGCCTGGTGCCGCCGGACAAGCTGGAACGCGACGCCCATGGCAACGTTAAACTGTCGGGCTCAGACCTGCCGGCCGCCCTGGAGCGGGCGCTCGCCGAAGGCCTGCCGGGCAAGCGCGCGCGGGTCGACGCATTGGGCTACATGCCGCGCGGCTATATCGGCGCGATCAGCGCCGTCGACGCCAAGGAGGCTTTCGATGCCGGCGCCTTCGCAGTTGCCGTTGCCGAGGAAGGCGGCGGCTCGGTGGCGCTGCAATATGATGGCTCGAAAACCGTGCTGAAGAAGGTGCCGCTGAAGAACGTCGCCGGCAAGACGCGCCATATGCCCGACGATTTCATGAAGCCCGACGTCAACCAGCTGTCGGAAGCCGGCATGGCCTATCTGAAGCGGCTGGTGCCGGAAAAATACAAGGTCGGGAAGCCTTTCGTCTGATTGGCCCCGATCCCGTGGGCGGGAATTTCATGGGCGAGCGCGTGGTCGGCGACTGGTTCGGCAAGACCGTCATCGATGCCAGCACAACGATGCTGACTGAGCCGTTCGTCCATGATTTTGTGCGCGCCAACATCTGGCATTTCCGGGGACGCGACGCCGACCTCTTGGTCGACACCGGCATGGGCATCTGCCCGCTGGCGCCTCAGATCGACGTGCCCGAGGGCAAGCCGCTCATCGTTGTGGCCACCCACATCCATCTCGACCATGTCGGCTCGCTGCATGAGTTCCCGGTAAGGTTGGGGCCGACGATGAGCGCGGCCAGCTTCGAGACGATGGATGAAGCGGTTACCTACGCCTACATGTTCACCAATCTCGACTGCGCGGTCTCGAAATTGCCGGCGCCGGGCTGGACGGCGGCCGATTACAAGATCCC
Organism: Mesorhizobium sp. PL10; assembly: GCF_053714315.1. Classification (NCBI taxonomy): domain Bacteria; kingdom Pseudomonadati; phylum Pseudomonadota; class Alphaproteobacteria; order Hyphomicrobiales; family Phyllobacteriaceae; genus Mesorhizobium; species Mesorhizobium sp. PL10. The sequence goes on from NZ_JBSKBR010000009.1 coordinate 159,700, forward strand.
GCCGGCGCCGCTGACGCGCACGCTGGACGAGGGCGACATCGTCGATCTCGGCGACAGGCAGTTCCGCGCGATGCATCTGCCCGGCCATTCTCCCGATTCGATCGCGTTGTTCGACGAGGGCGACGGCCTGTTCTTTGCCGGCGACGCCATCTACGATTCGATGCTGATCGACGACCTGCCGGACTCTTCGCGGCCCGACTATGTCACAACCATGCAGCGGCTGCTCGACCTGCCCGTACGCCTCGGCCATGGCGGCCATGGGCCGAGCTTCGACGGCAATCGGATGCGCGAGATCGCCACCGCCTATCTCAGGCGCGCCGAGGGCCGTTGAAGGTTGGTCCCGCCACCGTCTAACGAAAATGTGATCGGATATTAAATCTTCGTAAGATGGCGCAAAAACCCTAAATCGGGCCGATCGACGCCCTAGATGCAGGCTGTCGATCCGGCCGGCTGCCATGCCAGGCGAGACGGGCAACCGCGACCGTCGACACGCCGATGACCGATTCCGCCTTGGGGAACGGGCCACGGCGCCGGATCATCTCTCGCCCGGACAAACGACCATGTCAGACATAATTCGCAGACATCGCGTCGCGGCCTTGCTGGGCGCTGCGCTGATCGCCAGCCCCTTCATTGCGTCTTTCGCGCAAAGCGCAGGCACCGCCGTCGCGACAACCCAGACCCCTGTCGCCGGAATAACCGCGCCCAACGGCTCCTTCGCGCCGATCGTGGCCGTCGACAAGCCGGCGGTGGTGACAGTCACCACTGTCATGAAGGGGCAGCCGCAAGATATGAGCGAGGAGCAATCCTTCGGCGGCAATTCGCCCTTCGACGACTATTTCCGCCAGTTCTTCGGCGATCAGGGCATTCCGATGCCAAAGACGCCACCACAGCAGGCGCAGCGCGCCGAAGCGCTGGGCTCGGGCTTCATCGTCGACGCGGACGGCACCATCGTCACCAACAACCACGTCGTCGACGGCGCCACATCGATCAAGGTGACGCTGGACGACGGCACCGAGCTGCCCGCGAAGCTGGTCGGCCACGACGCCAAGAACGACCTCGCCGTGCTCAAGATCAAGGCGGACAAGCCACTGCCGACCGTCAAATGGGGCGATTCCGACAAGCTCATGCCGGGCGACCAGGTGCTCGCCATCGGCAATCCGTTCGGCATCGGCACGACGGTCACCGCTGGCATCGTGTCGGCGCGGGGCCGCGACCTCAACAGCGGGCCGTTCGACGATTTCATCCAGATCGACGCACCGATCAATCACGGCAATTCCGGCGGTCCGCTGGTTGATGTCGCGGGCAATGTCGTCGGCATCAACACGGCGATCTATTCGCCCAATGGCGGCAGCGTCGGCGTCGGCTTCGCCATTCCGTCGGACCAGGCGCAGAAGGTCGTCGCCAAGCTGATGAAGGGCGGCAACATCCAGTACGGTTATCTCGGCGTGCAAATCCAGCCCGTGACGCCGGATGTGGCCGGCGCGGTCGGCCTCGACCATCCCGGCGGCGCGCTGGTTTCCGAGGTCAGTCAGGGATCGCCGGCGGCAAAGGCGGGAATCAAGACCGGCGACGTCATCACCAGCTTTGCCGGAGAGCCGATCAAGGATCCCAAGGACCTGTCGCGCGCCGTCGCCGATGTCGCGCCCGGCGCGAAGGAAACGCTCGATCTCTGGCGCGGTGGCAAGACGGTGCAGATCTCCGCCAATGTCGGCCGCAACAGCGACGATGTGAAGACGGCCTCCACCGAGGACGACAATCAACCCTCGGCCGGCCAGGCGCTACGCGTACCCTCGCTCGGCCTTGGCCTGACCGACCTCACGCCCGATATCCGCGAGGAGCTGAACCTGGCGTCCAGCCAGCGTGGCGCCGTGGTCGAGCGCGTCAATCCGGACAAGGCAGCCTCGAATGCCGGCCTGCAGCCGGGCGATGTCATCGTCGCCGTCGACCAGTTGCCGGTGCGCAACGCAAGGCAAGCCAATCAGGCGATCGCCGAGGCGGGCAAGTCGGGCCGCAAGTCGGTGCTGCTCTTGGTCGACCGTGGCGATGCGCAGATCTTCGTCGCCGTGCCCTTCGCCGCCGGCTGAGGCATATGATGCGGCAGGCTTGCCGGGGTCCCGGCAGGCCGGCCGCACCGCGTCGCCAAAATTCCTGTTGCCCGCCGGACCGTCTTCGAGAACACTGCGGCACGCCAGCAACGGCCTGCTGAAATGGACACCTCCCGATGGTCACTCGCGGTTTTTCCTCCGGTCGAAAGCCTCCAACCGAGACCGACGCGCGCATTCCGCCCGGGCAATATCTCGAACAGGGTTTTCCGGTGCTCTCGGCGGGGCCGACGCCGCGCGTGCGCACCGAGGACTGGTCGTTCACGCTCAAGCATGGACCACGCCCGATCAAGAAGTGGAACTGGGCCGAGTTCAATGCGCTGCCCTTGACCAAGATGACGCGCGATATCCATTGCGTCACCGCCTGGACCAAGTTCGACACTGCCTGGCAAGGCGTGCTGGTCGACGACATTCTCTCCGATGCCGGCATCGAAGCGCCGACCGGCTTCCTGCTGGCGCATGGGTATGATGGCTACACCGCCAACGTGCCGGCCAAGGATCTTACCACCGGCAAGGCGATGGTGGCGCTGCTCTATGAAGGCAAGCCGATCACGGCCGACCATGGCGGCCCGGCGCGGCTCCTGGTGCCGCATCTCTATTTCTGGAAATCGGCCAAATGGCTGAACGGGCTGCAATTCACCGAACGCGACGAGCCGGGCTTCTGGGAATTGCGCGGCTATCACATCTATGGCGACCCATGGCGCGAGCAGCGCTATAGCGGCGATCCATGAGCGAAGCGCCGCAATCTCCCTGGCAGACGGCGAAAATCACCCGGATCGAAAAGCGCACGCCGCGCGTCACCAGTTTCTTCTTCGCGCCGGCGCGGCCTTTTGCCTATCGCGCCGGGCAACATGTCGATATCAGGCTGACGGCGCCTGACGGCTATCAGGCGCGCCGCTCCTATTCCATCGCCTCGGCGCCGGAGAGCGGCGCCACGATCGAACTGGCGATCGAAAAACTCGAGGACGGCGAGGTCTCGCCCTTCTTCCACGAGGTGGCGGCCGTCGGCGACGAGATCGAGCTGCGCGGGCCGCTTGGCGGGCATTTCGTCTGGTCCGATGGGGATGGCGGGCCGCTGCTTCTGGTCGGCGGCGGCTCCGGCGTGGTGCCGCTGATGGCGATGGTGCGTCACCGGACCTTGCGCAAATCCGTCGTGCCGGTCGCGCTGATGTTTTCGGTGCGGGTCTGGGACGAGGTGATCTTTCGCGACGAACTGATCGGTCTCGACGACCGCCGCGAGGGTTTCGACCTGGTGCTGACGCTGACGCGCGAGGCCGCCCAGCGGCCGTCCGACTATTCAAGGCGCATCGACACGGCCATGGTGATGCAGGCCCTCACGCGGCTGCCGCAACCTCCGGCGCTGGCCTTTGTCTGTGGCTCGAACGCCTTCGTCTCGGCCGCTGCCCAGGCGTTGATCGACGCCGGCATGCCGGCAGAAATCATCCGCACCGAGCGCTATGGCGTCTGAGTAGGTCCGGTCGTCTGGCGGGCAAAAACCGCGCCGACAGCAATTGGAACGGCAGCGCGCCATAGGCGGCGACGTCAGCCTCATTGTCCCAGTTTCGGAACTGGCGCGACGGCCGGGCTTCGAGAACCAGCGCCTGGCCGGCGTCCTCCAGCTTCACCCGGCCGCGAAACCGCAACAATTTTTCGCCGCCGGTGCGGCTGATCGCCATCGAGCGCAAGCGCGCGATATGCCGGTCGCCGGCATTGATCTCCATCTCGATGCGTCGGCGAACCGGCGGAACGACGATCCGGACGGTGATGTCCAGCATCATCTCTCCAGCCCTGTCGGCATGCGGGAGAGCCTGCGAAAGCGCAAATGGCGGCGGCACCGGCCTTGCCTTGTACGGCATCGACCTGCCACGCCAGACAAGTTCGGGTGCCGCCTGCAGGCGGCCTTTCCTGCGTTTCAGGCGCAACTGCTTGGCGAAGCCGCGGGAAAGCCAGACCAGGCTGCCGAAATCGGTGCGCGGCTTGGCCTGCAATACCGAAGACCAACGCGACAGGCCGGCGCGATCGGCCATCGCCACGGTTCTGGCGAGTTCGGCCGGCGGAACCGCGATGCCGATCTCCAGGCTGAGGTATGAGAGCGCCACCGCAGCGGCGACGGCCAAGCGGCGCCTGGCGACGATATCGGCGAATACCTCCCAGTCGACTTCGCCGCCCTGAATGGCGACCGCACAGTCGACCAGCCAGTCGCTGTGGGTATGGGCATCGAGGCCGCCATGCGCGATGGCGAGCGCCATGCGGTCAGCAGGCGAGGGCACGAGCAGGTTCACACCATTGAATTCGGCTGCAAGCGCGCGCTGCCAGATCGCCAGATCGTCCTCGGTGCTTTGCTGCGACCCGTCATAAGCGAACTGATGCAGGTCGATGTCGCCGAAACTGCCCTTGAAGAAGTTCATCGAGCGCAGCGACGCCAGCCTGGTGCGCAGATATTGCAGGCTGACGCCGGTGGCGATCTGCCAGTCGCGCTCGCTGAGGACGTCGAAGGCTGCAACCATGTCTTGCGGGCGCACCAATATGTCGATGTCGTGCGCCACCCGGCCGCGCTGCGCGGACGCGTCGACGGCGATGCGGCTGGCGCCCTTGATCAGCATGACGGCGCAGCCGGCATCGATCATCGCCTGGAAAGCCGGCTCGGCCTCGCGCATGGCCAGCCGCGATTTGGTCCACAGCATCTTTTGCAGACCGACCAGACGGGGGTGCGCCGGATGGGCGGCGAGCTTGCGGCCGAACCTGTGGGAAATCGCCGCCAGCAGCCGGTGTTCGCGAAACGCCACGCGGTCGATGTCGTTCTCGTCCAGCCAGCGCGCGGCATGGCGGCCGGCGGCCTCCTCGTCGGGCAGCAAGGCAGCCTTCAACAACTGGTCGAGGCCGCCGGTCGGCCACGACCAGCCATAGTCCGGAAACCGGCGGCCGATGCGGCGGATCGTCGTGGCAGTCAATTCTCAACCGCCTTGTTTCGCGCCCGGCGCTGCATTGCCAGCCGGACGACTTCGAGATAGCCGCGGTCGCGCGAATCGCGGCCATAGGACAGGCTGCCGGGCCTGATGCGGCGCAAGGCCAGCACGTCGTCCAGCATATCGAGCACAAAGCCCGCTTCGCGCGTCCGGGCGATCCAGTCGATCATCTCGCCGCGTCCGCCCGGCGGATCGATGATCGGACCGACCGCCTCGGCCACCTCCCGGCGGATCATCATCGTCGTGCGCGACCAGCCCGGTACAGCGGCAGCCTCAGCCACATCGGGCCGGTTATCGCGGAAACTGCGCATATGGGTAAAGACACCCGCCGTCGCCGGAAATCGCTCGAAATGCGCAAGCTGTTTTTCGATCTTGGCCGGCAGCCACAGATCGTCGGCATCTACCGTCGCCACCAGCGGTGTCGACAGCGCCGATATGCCCTTGGTGGTGGCGCTGCCGGGGCCGGCATTGTCCTGGCGTAGCAGCGTCACCGGCATATTCAGCGTGCCGATCACAGCGGCAAGATCGTCGCTCGAGCCGTCGTCGACGACGATTATGGCATCTGGCTTGACAGTCTGGTCGGCGACCGAGCGCAGTGTCTCGGCGATGGTGCTGGTCGCGTTGAACGCAGGCATGACGACGCCGTAGCTGGCCATTACGAGAACCGCCAATCAGCGAGAGGCCTCAGATCGAAGATGCCTTCGATCGGCGGCAGCGATGGGTCGGCCTCGCGGCGCTTCATCGATTTGAAGACGGCGCGCATGAATTCGCGGGCTTGGACTTCGGCTTCCCTTGTCATGTTGCCGGGATGGCGTCGGTAGTAAAGCGCTACCGTATCGGGCATGACATATCTGGGGCCGCTTTCGAAGATGCGCAGCAGGTAGTCGGTGTCCTCGGCCTGCTTGAAATCCGTATCGAAGCCGCCGATCCGGTCGACAAGCCGGCGCGCGAAAAGGCCGGCCGACAAATGAATGCCGCGAACCGTGATGCTATGGCTGCCGGCTTCGGGCTCCAGCGTATCATCGTCTATGCCGTCGACCAGCATCATCAGGGAATAGGTCAGTTCAAGGCCGGGATCGTTCTCGAAACAGGCAAGATCCGCCTTGAAGCGGCCCGGCGGGGAAATGTCGTCCGAATCGAGGAACGACACCAGTGCGGTCTGCGGCAGCAATTGCCTGAGACCGGCGTTGCGCGCCCGCGTCACCCCTGCGTTTTCCTGCTGGAAAAGGCGAATGCAGGGTGCCTCTGCGATCAGGGAGCGCACTACCCCCGCCGAGCCATCGGTCGACCCGTCATCGATGACGATGATGTCGAGGTCGGCGGCATCTCGCTGTCTGAGCAGCGAGCGCAGCGCAGAGCCTACATGGCGTTCGCGGTTGTGGACCGGCATGATCACGCTCAGCTTCACGACAGGCCCCGAACCAGGAAATCGGCGATCGCGTCGGCGATCTCGCGCGGCTCGGTCCCCAGCGACAGCCGGTAGCACGGCAGATCGCGGGTGAGTTCGCTGAAAAAGCGAAAGCCCGCCTCCCGCTCGCCCGGCATTTGCACGATGCCGGACGGCGCCAGCGCAATCATGGCGTCCTTGCGCGCTATGGGCATGATCGAGCTTTTCGTACCTCCACTGATATGGGGCACCATCAACGCAATAATGTCCAGACTTGCAGGAATTCGCCGGGATGCAATCTCGTCAATGTGAAAGGCGTGCTTGCCTTGCCAGTTCAGGGGTTGGTACGATTTCAGCGTGCGGTCCAGCTGCAGCCGCCTGAACCCTTCCGGGTCCTGCTTGAGCGTGGCAAACAGCGGATACGCCGTCACGTCTTCGGTCCTGTCTATCAGCACATAGTCGTCGCCGACGCTGTCGAGCCCGTTGATAAGGCCGGCGACGACAGTTCCCGATTTGCCGGCACCACCGGAGCCGGCCAGCAGCACACCCTTGCCGCCGATACCGAGGGTGCCGGCATGGGTGAGCCGCATGCCGCGCGCCGCATATTCCCAATGCAGGAAGGCCCGCAGCGGCGCCCCTTGTTCCCATGGCGGGAAGGCGTCGGCCGACATCATCAGTTGCGCCCCGACATGGCGTTGCGGATCATGGAACTGCCAGAAGTCGAGGTCGTGATAGTAGCTGCCGCGCAATCCGGCCTCGGCCAGCCGGTTGGCAAAGGCATGATGGTTGTACTCGCCGCCCCAGCTCGCCGGGGCGGCAACGCCGGCTATGCCCGGATGGGCGACAAAAATGCGGCAGTCGCCGGATGCGGATGAATCGTCCGGAGCCGGTACGAAGGCGCGGCCCATGGCATCCGCCAGCGCGCCATGATCGAGATGGACGGTCAGATCCAGCCCGGGCAACCGAACCTTGGTGGTGACGGGATAGCAGGCAGCGGCGTCTTCTGCCGCCGCCAGCACTTGGCGGGCATAGTCCGGCAGGGTTTGCAGCGTGATCGAGGGCATGGCCTGATTGTTCCAGCGTCCGGTATCGCGCCGGGTCGCCCGGGAAGTATCTATGCCTGCTTCACCGCAGGCCAGCCGAGCGGTTCCTCGACCTCATGGATGGGATCGACGATGATGAGATCGGCAAGGTCGTCATGAACGTCGACCTTGAGCGGCTCGCGGGTGGCGGCGAGTTCGGCCGCGAGGTCACTCGAAAGCGGTTGCTCCGGCGTTTCGGCAGGCACGAGCAGCCCGAAGTCGACCAGTCGCGCAATGAAGCCATCGAGATCAGCCATTCCGATCGTCGCTGCGCCGCCGGCGCTCGCCTCTACCAGCGACTGGGCGGCGACGCCTGACGACAGTGCCTGCCATACCCGGCTGCCGGAATCGGAAAAGCCGAAATACTTGCCGTTCGAAAGGTCGAGAACGACGGCCTCGCCATCGAACGATTCGAAAACGATGTCCTTGCTGGCTACCGCGTAGACCCGTTGCTGCATTGCTTCTTCCCCGTCCCAGACGCCACGGTCTGGCAAAGCCCTCCCGAGTGCGTCTAAATCAGTTGGCCCTTCCTTGGCAAGACAAAGAGCCGCGAACTCCTTGGTCGGCGCCTCATGACAGGTTGCAGCGATGTCGGTCGGTCAGGCCTCGATTTCGAGCGCCGACAGCGGTTTCGAGCAGCAGGCAAGGATGAACCCGTCATCGATCTCGTGGTCGAGGATGCCGCCATTGTGGCTCATCTCGACAGCGCCGGAGACCTTTTTCACCTTGCAGGTGCCGCACAGGCCGAACTCGCAGGCGGCTGGTATCCGCACGCCCGAGCTGCGCGCTGTCTGCAGCACGGTCTGGCCGGCGACGCAGCCGGCGTCGACCTCCGAAAGCGAGAAGCGGATCGGCGTCACGGCTTCGACAGGGACAGCAGCGCCGTCTTCAGCTGGTGAGGCAAACGGCGCCGGGATTTCCTCCACCGCGGGCGCGGCAAAGCTCTCCTGATGGTACTTCGTCATGTCGAAGCCGGCGGCCTCCAGCATTCCGCGCACGGCGCGCATGAACGGATCGGGGCCGCAGCAAAAGATCTCGCGTTCGCGGAAATCGGGCGCCAGCAGCGGCAGCCGGATCGCGTCGATGCGGCCCATATGGCCGTACCAGCCTTCACGGCTTGAGCGTTCCTCGATCATGAAGCCGAGCGACAGGCCGGGCATATGGCCGCCGAGCAGTTCGAGTTCCTTGCGGAAGATGATCTCTTCGGCACGCCGCGCGCAGTTGACGAAGCCGACATCCGTCCATGGCGCGCAATCGTTCAGCCAGCGCAGCATCGACATCATCGGCGTCACGCCGGAGCCGGCAGAAATGAACAGATATTTGGCCGCCGGGTGGCTGTGCAGCGAAAAATCGCCGGCCGGCCCATAGGCCTTGACGTGCGAGCCGGGCACCAGATGGTCGAACATCCAGCGTGTGCCGATGCTGCCGGCCTGTGCCTTCACCGTCACCGCGATCGAAAACGGCCGCGACGGCGAGGATGACAGCGTGTAGGTGCGCATCAGCGGTCCGTCCGGTGTCGGCAGCTCCAGCGTCACGAACTGGCCCGGCTTGTAGCGGAACCAGGTCTGGTTATCGGACCGGAAGGTGAAGGTCTTGACGTCAGGCGCCTCGTCGCTGACGCCGATCACTTCCAGCACCTGCAGCCTGTCGTTCCACGGCGCCATCTGGTGCTCTGCTCATGTCATGATCCCAAAACCGCGAAACACTTTTGGGCGACATGAGCTCACGCCACGCTGCGCAGCGCCGGCCGGCCGCCTTCGGCAAGACGGGGACCGATGAAGGCCGCGTACCATTCGACGAATTGGATCACCCCACCCTCGTGCAGCTCCGAATAGGGGCCTGGCTCATAGGCCGGCGACAGGATGCCGAATGCATTTTCCTCGACGATGCGGCGGTCCTGGTCGTTGGTCTCGGTCCAGACATGCGTGAGCTCTTCAAGGCTGTAATCGACGCCCTCGACCGCATCCTTGTGTACCAGCCACTTGGTCGTCACCGCGGTTTCGGTGGCGCTGATCGGCAGCACGCGGAAGGTCACGGCATGGTCGATCAGGATGTGGTTCCAGGTCGTCGGATAGTGGTAATGCATCAAGGTGCCGATACGATCGGCGGCAACGGTGTCGGAAAGGTTCTTCGTCACCGCGCGCTTTCCCGTCATCGTATAGCTGACGGCATCGCGCAGCAGCGGCGCGCGGGTGGCGCGATATTGTCCGGCCGGATCGATGCGGAACTTGCTCGGCAGGCCCGCCGCCTCACATTTTGCCCAGTGCGCCAGCATCTCCGGGTCGCTGTCTGCGCCCTGCACACCGGTCACCGTCGGCGCTTCCGGAAATGTCTTGCACAGTTCGGGATGGTTGCCGGCGCAGTGATAACACTCGCGGTTGTTTTCCCAGACCAGCTTCCAGTTGCCCTTCTCGATGATCGTGGTCTCGAAGGCGATCTTGGCTTCATTCAGCCGGTGCGGCTTGAGGTACGGTTCGATCATGGCCCGCATCGGCGCGAAGTCTGCGGGTTCTTTCGCCAGGCAGATGAAGACGTAACCGGCCACACTTTCGCAGGCGACCGGCTTCAGGCCGAACTGGCTCTTGTCGAAACCCTCGGCCATCTGGCGGGCAAACAGCAATCGGCCATCGAGCTCGTAGGTCCACTGGTGATAGGGGCAGACCAGCTTTGCCGCCGTGCCTTTCTCGGTGTTGCAGACGCGGCTGCCGCGATGACGGCAGGAATTGTGAAAGGCGTTGATGTTGCCCTTCTGGTCGCGGACAAGCACCACCGGATAGTCGCCGATCTGCACGGTGATATAGCTGCCGGGCTTCGGCAGCTCGCAATCATGGCCGATGAACAGCCAGTCGCGATACCAGATCAGCTCCATGTCGAGCTTGAAGTAGTCCGGGTCAGTGTAGAAGGGCTGCTCGAGCGAATAACCTTGCTTGCGGCCGTTCAAGAGCCTCTGCATGTCGTTGCGCGCATCCATAGTTCTGTCCTCATGGTTCAAGGACTGAACTTGGTGGTGATGGAGGAAGGATCGGCTGCAGGCCGGCGCGACGCCGGACATGCACTATCCACCTCTTGACCGCCCACCGCGATCAGTCGAGTTCAAGCATCTCGGGCTGGTTTCCGGGCTCTGGAGTTGTCCTTGCGGACCATCGCGACACCTTCCCAGGCTTCTCGCCCAGTGGTCTCCCGTTGCGACTTGAACTCCACCACCGTTGCGGGGGCAGCGCCGGATTTAGACCGGCTTCCCAATTCTCCGCTCCGTCGTCACGAAGCGGCACCTGAGATGGAATCATCTAATCACGGCAGCGGTCGCGACATCGGCATGAAAGCGACATCGTCTCCATGCGGCGCGACACGCATCGCATGCGCATCGGCTGGCGACTGCGGGGCCGAAATCCTGATTTGGCGAGCGATCTTTGCTGTTTCGAATCGCCTCTTGTCCGGCTCTTGGCCGGGTCAAAAAAGACCAACAGTATCGAAAAGTGACTATTAGCAGTTTCTAAAATCGAACCGAACGGTTCGTTTCTGTTGACAATGCGTGCAGGACGGTGTGAACGCTGACGCCCTGACACACTCGGTGAGCCGGATGGCACTGTTACGTAAGGCTTTGTATTATTGGCATAAAATTAGATAGTAGGCATGCTTACGAAAATTACAAGAGGCGAAGTCATGGCCCAGCCGGAACAACTTCGTGATTGGAAACCAGCCTCTGGCTTTCCCACATCGGGGGCTGTCCGAACGACGCGAATTCTCCCACCACACGCCGCTAGACGGACAGACAAACTGGAGTGCTAAAAATGAAAAAGATCATCCTCACTGCCGCGGCCGTTTTGGCCATCACCGGCAGTGCCTTCGCTGGTAGCGACAATTACGGTTCCAATGGAGCGAACCAGCCCACCGCGGCGGCTGACGGCTCGTATACGGCTTCCATTCAGAAGTCGGCGCCCGTTGACAAGCAGCCCCTCGTTCAGGGCAGCGACCGCAACCTCTTCGGCCATTAACAGCCGATCCCGATCCAAACAAAAAGAGTGGCGGCCCGTCCGTCGCTATTGGGATTTCGAAGAAATTCAGGAGCATTTGAAATGAAAAAGATTATCCTCGCTGCCGCCGCCGTTGTGGCCATTTCCGGCAGCGCTTTCGCCGCCAGTGACAACTATGGTTCGAACGGTGCCAACCAGCCTGCGGTTGCGTCGACCGACAGCGGCCACACGGCTTCGGTTGCGAAGTCAGATTCGGCTGCTCAGGCCCCTGCACAGGGCGCCGACCGCAACCTCTTCGGCCGCTAACGGCCGATCGGGATCCGACCTCAGGGTTTTCCAACAACGATCCCAGTCGAACATCGAACAAAACGCAGAGCGGCGGGATAGCCGCTTTGCCGCATGATGAAACTCAGGAGACCTGAAATGAAGAAGATTGCTCTTGCTGCCGCTGCGCTTTTGGTTGCCGCTGGCAGTGCTTACGCCCGCAACGATAATGTCGGCTCCAGCGCCGTCGACAACCAGGCGACCGTCAACGTCGACAACACACGGACGTCGTCGGTTCCGAACACCGGTTCGCCGGTGTACAAGCTGTTGAACTCGTCGGGCGACGTACAGAAATCTGCCCCGCAAGGCAGCGACCGGAACCTCTTCGGCAACCGCTAACAGCCGAAGTTTCCAAAAAAAGAGCGGCGGGCCTGGCCTGCCGCTTTTTTTCATGCCGATACGACGAGCCGACTCTCAGGCAGCCCTCACTTCCACCGGCTTGAGCGAGAAGGAGTGTCCGTCGGCGTCGAAGATGTGCAGGTCGCCGGCATCCGCCGTCAGCCGCAGCTTTGCACCGCGCTTGACCTCGACATTGCCGGGCAGCTTGGTCACCAGCGGCAGGTCGGCGCGGCCGATGTCGATATAGACCAGCTGGACCTCGCCGAGTTGCTCGACATAGTCCACCACGCCTTCGAAAAGATATTCCGTGCCGGTGGCGACCGACAGATCCTCCGGCCGCACGCCGAAGCTGACCGCCGCACCCTTGGCGGACGCCGGCGTCGCGATCGGCACTGTCGCCTTGCGGCCGCCGACATGGCTGACGACGGTCGGGTCGCCCGTCTTGTCGATGGTCGCCGGCAGGATGTTCATGGCCGGCGAGCCGATGAACTGGGCAACGAACAGATTGCCGGGCTTCTTGTAGAGGTCCATCGGCGTGCCGACCTGCTCGATATGGCCGTCCTTCAGCACCACGATGCGGTCGGCCAGCGTCATGGCTTCGACCTGGTCATGGGTGACGTAGATCATGGTCGTGTTGGGCATCGATTCCTTGAGCTTGGCGATTTCGATGCGGGTGGCGACGCGGAGCGCGGCGTCGAGGTTCGACAGCGGCTCGTCGAACAGGAACACCTTCGGATTGCGCACGATGGCGCGGCCGATGGCGACGCGCTGGCGCTGGCCGCCCGACATCGCCTTGGGCAGACGGTCGAGATATTTGGTCAGCTGCAGGATCTCGGCGGCCTGCCGCACGCGCTTGTCGATCTCGGCCTTGCTTTCCTTGCCGATCTTCATCGAAAACGCCATGTTGTCGTAGACGGTCATGTGCGGATAGAGCGCATAGGACTGGAACACCATGGCGATGCCGCGCTTGGACGGCGGCACATCGTTCACCACCTCGCCGGCGATCTTCAGCTCGCCGGAGGTGATCTCCTCAAGCCCCGCGATGGACCTCAGCAAGGTCGACTTGCCGCAGCCCGAAGGGCCGACAAAGACGATGAACTCGCCCGACTTTATGTCGAGGTCGATGCCATGGAGAATGTGCAGATTGCCGTATGATTTCTTCACTTGTCTCAGCGTGACATCGGCCATGATTTCCTCCCAGTGATTTCCCTAGAGAACCCAGATTTCCTCAAGAAATTCCGTTTCGTCAAAACTCAGTCGATACGCCCGAACCAGGCGCCGTAGCCGCCGAGGCGGATGGAGCCTGTGCCGGATTGTCCCGAAAAACCGTGTCCGGCCAAGGGCTGCAGCGCCTGGCCGCCGAGATCGACCTCGGCCGGCCTGCTGCCCAGATTGAAGACGCAGACGATCTGCTCATTACCCTCGCGGCGGGTGAAGGCGACGGTGTCGCCCTCGCTTTCGATGAACTCGATGTCGCCTTTGGCCAGCGCCGGATGCTGGCGGCGGAAGCCGAGAAAGCGCCGGTAGTGCTCGAGCAGCGAGGCGGCGTCGCCCTGCTGCACGTTGACCGCTTGCGACAAATGCTTGCCCGGTACCGGCAGCCAGGGCTTGGCCGTCGAAAAGCCGGCATTGCTGGCGGCTGCATCCCACACCATCGGCGTGCGGCAGCCGTCGCGGCCCTTGAATTCGGGCCAGAAGCGGATGCCGTAGGGGTCCTGCAGATCCTCGAACCTGAGCTCGGCTTCGCCCAGCCCAAGCTCCTCGCCCTGATAGAGGCAGACCGAACCGCGCAGCGACATCAGCAGCGCCGAGATCACCTTGAGATAGGCGGCCGGATCGGCCTCGTCGGCGGCCCAGCGTGAGGCCGGACGCATCACGTCATGATTGGAGAAGGCCCAGCATGACCAGCCGTCGCTGGCGACCTTGCCGAAGGCCTCCAGCACCTGGCGCACCTTGGCGGCGCTGATCTTTTCCGGCGCCAGGAAATCGAAGGAATAGCACATGTGGACGCGCTTTCCGCCGGCCGTGTAGGCGGCGACTACTTCCAGCCCGCGCTGCGAGTCGCCGACTTCGCCGACGGCGGCAGTCGCCGGATATTCGTCGAGCAGCGCCCGGAACCGTTCGAGGAAGGCAAGGTTCTCCGGCCGGCTCTTGTCGTAGATATGGTCCTGATAGTTGTAAGGATTGACCGCAGGTGCGGTCTGGTCGTTACGTTCTTCCGGCGGCAGCGGCGGGTTGTTCTCCAGCCCCTGGCTGTGGAAGTAGAAATTGATGGTGTCGAGGCGGAAGCCGTCGACGCCGCGCTCCAGCCAGAAGCGGGTGACGTCGAGCAGCGCGTCCTGGACTTCCGAATTGTGGAAGTTGAGGTCCGGCTGTTCGGACAGGAAATTATGCAGATAATATTGTTGGCGGCTGGTGTCCCACTGCCAGGCCGAGCCGCCGAAGATCGACAGCCAGTTGTTGGGCGGCGTGCCATCCGGTCTGGCATCCGCCCAGACATACCAGTCGGCTTTCGGGTTGCTGCGGTTGGCGCGGCTCTCCTTGAACCATGGATGGATGTCGGCGGTGTGCGACAGCACCTCGTCGATCATCACCTTGAGGCCGAGGTGATGGGCTTCCGCGACCAGCGCGTCGAAATCGGCAAGCGTTCCGAACATCGGGTCGACGTCGCAATAGTCCGAGACATCGTAGCCGAAATCCTTCATCGGCGACTTGAAGAAGGGCGAAATCCAGATGGCATCGACGCCCAGCGAGGCGATGTAGGGCAGCCTGCGGATGATGCCCTGGAGGTCGCCAATCCCGTCGCCGTTCGAGTCCTGGTAGCTGCGCGGATAGATCTGGTAGATCACCGCGCCTCGCCACCAGTCGCGATCGACTGCGAGATCTGGCTTCGAGGTCGCCTTCAACGCGGATTGCATTACTCTCAACCTCCTTTGACCGAGCCGGCCAGAAGCCCGCGGACGAAATAGCGCTGCAGCGAGAAGAACACGATCAGCGGCACGATGATGGTGACGAAGGCCGATGTCGTCAGGATCTCCCAGTCGCCGCCGCGCGAACCGAGCAGCGCATTGAGCTTGGCGGTCAGCACGATCTGATCGCCCTCGGTACCGAGGAAAACCATCGCCACCAACAAATCGTTCCACACCCACAGGAACTGGAAGATGGCGAAGGAGGCCAGCACCGGGAACGACAGCGGCAGCACGATCTTGACGAAGATCTCGAAATCGCTGGCGCCGTCGATGCGCGCCGATTCCATGATCTCGCGCGGCAGGCCGGCAATGTAGCTGCGCAGGAGATAGATGGCGAAGGGCAGGCCGAAGCCGGTATGCGCCAGCCAGATGCCGAGATAGGTTTTCGACGGCACGCCGAAGAAAGTGCCGACGCCGTTGTAGAGTTTGAGCAACGGGATCAGCGACATCTGCAGCGGTACGACGAGCAGGCCGATGATGACGGCGATCAGCAGCGCGCGGCCGGGAAAGCGCATCCAGGCCAGCGCATAGGCGGCAAAGGCGGCGATCAGGATCGGGATGACCGTCGCCGGAATGGTGACGGTCAGCGAGTTCATGAAGGAGCGGCCGATGCCTTCGGAAAACAGCACCGTGTTGTAGTTGTCGGTGGTGAATTTCGGCGGCGCCGACGAGGCATAGTAGACGCGCTGGCCGCGATCGCCTTCGAAAGCCTTGGGCGAGCTCATGACGAACGTCCCGTCGGCATTGAGCTGCAAGGTCACGCCATCGCCGAGATCGGCGGCCGTGCCGGCCGGATATTGCGTCGGCGCAGCCGACTTGACGCCGAAGGCGCTGATGTTGCGGGCGGCAGCATCGCCGAAGATGTTGCCGGCAAGCACGAATTTGCCATCCTTCTCGACCTGCGCCGAGGCCGGCGGCAACCGGCCGGCTTCGGTCTGGGTGGAGCTGGAGAACGAGTTCCACCAGCCCGAGGCGATGATCTGGTCCTTGTCGCGCAGCGAGGAGACCAGGATGCCGAGCGTCGGCACGGTCCAGATGGCAACGAAGATGAGCACGGCGATGTGGACGCCGAAACGGCTGGCAAAGGATTTTCCGGTCGCAACGGCCATCTCAATGCCCTCCCGTCTCTTTGTTCGCCTGGCGGATGTTCCAGACCATGATCGGGATGACCGCGATCATGATGATGATGGCGATGGTGGCGCCGCGGCCGAAATCGCCGCCGCCTCGGAACATCCAGTCGAACATCAGATTGGCTAGCACCTGGCTGTTCCATTGGCCGTTGGTCATGGTCAGCACGATATCGAACACTTTCAGCACCAGAATGGTGATGGTCGTCCAGACTACGGCAATGGTGCCCCAGATCTGCGGCACCATGATCTTCCAGAAGATCTGGAACGGATTGGCGCCGTCGATGACCGCGGCTTCGAGGGTCTCCTCGGGGATGCCGCGCAGTGCCGAAGACAGGATGACCATGGCAAAGCCGGTCTGGATCCAGATCAGGATGATCATCAGGAAGAAATTGTTCCAGAACGGCAGCGATATCCAGACTTGCGGCTGGCCGCCGAAATACTGGATGATGGCGTTGAGCAGGCCGATCTGCGTCTGGCCCTCGCCGCGATATTCGTAGATGAATTTCCAGATCACGCTGGCGCCGACGAAGGAGATCGCCAGCGGCAGGAAGATCAGGCTCTTGGCGATCGTGCCCCACCAGATCTTGTCGGTGAGCACGGCGATGATCAGCCCGAGGAAGGTGCACGCCGCCGGCACCACCGCCAGCCAGATGATGTTGTTGAGGATCGAGTTGCGGAACTCGCGGTCGCCGAACGCCCATTCATAGTTGGCGAGGCCGACGAAGTGCTGGCCGCCGCGATCGAGGAAGGACAGCCAGAGCGTCGCCACCACCGGGTAGATCAGATAGACGGTGAGGATGATCATCGCCGGGCCGACGAACAGCCAGGGACGAACCAGCCCTTGCCGGCGCAGATTGTCGATGGCCGCAGCCCCGGCGACGCCGCGCGACGGGAAAATCAGGTCGACCAGCTTGTTGGCGCCCCAGAAATAAGCGACGCAGCCGCCGACGCCGATGATGATGACAAAAATGGCCGATAGAATCTGAGCCGCCATGGGTCCCTCTCCCTGCGCATGATCGGTCGGGCTGTGGACTGCCCTGGCAATGTGGCGATGCGCCGATTTAAGTTATTCGGAACGAACGAACGCAAATCGGTCCGGCGAACGGCGCCGGTCGGATCCGGGCCAACGGGGCCCGGATCCAGTCTGTGGAGGACGTCCTGAAAGCTGCAGCCTGAGCGGCTGCCGATTTGCCGCTGATTACTTGATCGCGTCCCAGCTCTTCTGGATGTCGGTGGCGACATCCTGGGCCGACTTGCCGCCGACCAGGTCGATCATGCCGGTCCAGAAGGCGCCGGCACCGATCTTGCCCGGCATCAGGTCCGAACCGTCGAAGCGGAAGGTCGAGGCATTGGCGAGGATTTCTCCCTGCTTCTTCAGCGCGTCGCTGGCATAGGCATCCTTGTTGACCGATTTGAGCGGCGTCACGAAGCCGC
The DNA here is from genome assembly GCF_053714315.1 of Mesorhizobium sp. PL10. Lineage (NCBI taxonomy): Bacteria > Pseudomonadati > Pseudomonadota > Alphaproteobacteria > Hyphomicrobiales > Phyllobacteriaceae > Mesorhizobium > Mesorhizobium sp. PL10. Next base: position 177,407 of record NZ_JBSKBR010000009.1, read on the forward strand.
CCTGGGCCATCCAGATTTCATGCGCCAGCGGCATCTTCAGGAATTCGATGAACGCGCGGGCACCCTTGCTGTCTTTGGTGATCATGGCGAGCGTACCGGCGCCGAGAACGGGCGTGCCGAGTTCAGGCTTGGACGCATAGGGCGGGAAGTAGAAGAAGTCGGCATCCTGCCCCACCTTGGTGCCTTCCGGGAAGAAGGTCGGGATGAACGAAGCCTGATGGTGCAGGTAGCATTTCGGCGGCACCGAGAAGAGGCCCTTCGGGCTGTCGCGGAAGTCGGTCGCGGCAACCGCCTTGGCGCCGCCATCGACCATCTTGTCGTCGGTGGCGATCTTGCCGAAAATGTCGATGGCGTTGACCACCGCCGGATCGTTGAACGGAATCTCGTTCTTCACCCACTTGTCGTAGACGTCAGGCGTCTGCGTGCGCAGCATGATGTCTTCGACCCAGTCGGTCGCCGGCCAGCCGGTGGCGCCGCCCGAGCCGAGACCGATGCACCACGGCGTGCCGCCGTCGGCGATGATCTTCTTCTCGAGATCGGTGAGCTCTTCCTGGGTCTTGGGAACCTTGTAGCCGGCTTCCTCGAAATTGTCCGGCGAGTACCAGACCAGCGATTTCACGTCGGCCTTGTAGGGGAAGGCGAAGAAGCCCGGCTTGCCGTCCTTGTCCTTGAAGGTGCCGAGGTCGACCCATGACTGGCCGGCGCCGTAATTGTCCTTCACCCATTTGGCGGTGTCGTCGCCCAGCGGCGTCAGCAGGCCCTTGGAGGCCAGGTCCTGGATCAGGCCCGGCTGCGGCAGCACGGCGATGTTGGGCGGGCTGCCGGCCTGGGTGTCGATGACGATCTGCTGTTCGTAATTCTCCGACGAGGAGTATTTGATCTCGGCGCCGGTGGCTTCCTGGAAATATTCGAGAACCGTGCGGATGAGGCCTTCGTCCTCGCCGCGCCATGGCCCGAAGATGGTCAGCGTCTCGCCCTTGAGATCGACCTTTTTCAGCTCTTCGTAGTTGGCCCAGTTGAAGCGCTTGTCTTCACCCGGCTTGAACTTCAGTTCGGCTTGCGCCGGCAGGGTCAGGGCGAGCGTTGCAAACGCGGCGCCAAGCAGAAGCATCTTCTTCATCGCATTCCTCCCAGTGGTCACATATATCAGGACGGAACCTCCATTCCGTCCGCCGACGCCGCAGGACTGTGACTCACTCGGAAAGGAACCGCAACCTTTCGAAAGAGTCTTCCAAAGCGCTTTGGTCTTTCTGATCTCGCCATTGAATCCAATGGAAGTCAAGAGGCTAGAAGCCTAATCGATTTAATTTCGGGTCGCAACACTTGATAAAGTGCACTGCAGCATAGTTTTTTGGCAGCGCAATAGCAAATTATGCTTCAATCTGGCCGGACCAGTGCGTATGGTCGCCAAGCTCGGCTGCGCCCATCACGGCGCCCGCGTGGATTCAAAATTAAAAGCGCTTTGAGGCTTGGAGGCCTCCCAGGTGAACCTGAAGCAGCTCTCCCATATGCTGGCTCTGTCGCAGACAACGGTCAGCCGCGCGCTGAACGGCTATCCGGAGGTCAACGAGGAAACCCGCCGGCGCGTGGTGGATGCCGCCAAGCGCCACGGCTACCGGCCCAACCCGAGCGCGCGCCGGCTGGCGACCGGCAAGACCGGCATGATCGGTTATGTCCTGCCGACCGGCGCCTCGGTCGACATCGATCCGCATTTCGTCGAATTCCTTTCCGGCCTGGGCGACTATGCCCGCTCGCACGAACTCGACCTCGTTCTGTCGCCGGCAGATGCCGACGACCAGGAGACCACCTATCGCCGCATCGTCGCTAACCGACAGGTCGACGCCGTCTACATCTCCTCGCCGCGGCCGGCCGACCGGCGGGTGGCGCTGGTCAACACGCTGGGCATTCCCTTCATCGTCCATGGCCGAAGCGACGGCTTCGACTTCGACTACCCGTTCACCGACATCGACAATGAGGGCGCCTTCCACGAGGCGGCCCGGCTGCTGGTCCAGCTCGGTCACCGCCAGTTGGCCCTGATCAATGGCGACGACCGCGAAACCTTCGCCATCCATCGTGAACGCGGCATGCGCCGCGCGCTGGCCGCCAGCGGCCTGACGCTCGGCGAGCGCCATGTCTGCTCGGTGACGATGACAGAGGAGAACGGCTATCGCGCCGCCCGGCGCCTGCTCGAACAGAGCGAACCGCCGACAGCGATCGCCTGCTCCAGCCTGATCATGTCGCTCGGCGTCGTGCGCGCGGTGCGCGACCTTGGCCTGACCATTCCCGGCGACCTGTCGCTGATCGCCCATGACGACGTTTTTCCGTGGCTGAAGCCCGAGAATTTCTCCGTTCCGCTGTCGACGACGCGCTCGTCGATCCGCCTTGCCGGCGCCCGCGTCGCCGAGCGGCTGGCGGCGCGCATTTCCGGTCTGGAAGAGGGCGCGCGCGGCGAGGTCTGGCCGGTCGACCTGGTGGTCAGGGGCTCGGTGGCGGGCGCACCGGGTTAGACCAGAACTCTCAATCGCTGGCAGCGACGACCATAGTCGACACAGAGCCGCCGTCTGTCGTCCAGCCGACAGGCACTCACTATGTTACCGCGGTGACCCTTCCCGCCGCATCGAGGCGACATGTGACTTTCGCTTGTCGCACTTGGATATCGCCTTGGCGTGCGTACTGTATTCGCACCTCGATCGGCGCCATCAGCGCAGCTTGACGTCGGCGCATTGGACCGGCACTCACCGCGGATACACGCACGGCGCCGAGCGGCTTCGCAGCGGACACGATCGCCGCGCGGCAGGCGCTCACGACCGCGGGCGGCGTCCCGGGTTTCGCTTTCAGGGATGCCAAGGGAGTGAAGGGATAGCCCGTCACAATCCGCCCGACCTCGCCGTGGCCGGCATTGAAGGGCATGAGGGTGGATGGCAGCGCGATGCTGGGTGTGGCTCTATTGGCCGAAACAACGGTAGTGTTGTCTGGGACCGGGCTAACGCTACTAGCCGCCGCAGCAGACGGGCTGCCGCTTGTAGCCGCCGCAGCGGCAGACGGGTTCTTGGTACCTGTCGATACGCTTGTGCTTGCGTTGCCCAAATTGCCGCCAGCATCGACACCGACGCCAAGCGACCCGTTGCTCGTGCCGACCGATGCCCCAACAGTTGTTCCGCCAACACCGTCGACGCTCGCACCCACCCCCACAGAGACGCCCTGCTGACCGGCGCTCACTCCAGCCCCGACCCCGAGACCGCCGACCTTGCCGCCACCCCCCACGTCAACGGCCGACGCAGGTCCAGTGGTTGCTCCGATCATTATTGCGACTGCCACGTATTTGTACATTGCGGGATTCCTCCTGCGGCACAGGTCTGGGCTCGCCCCAGCTGCACTCTTGGCTTTCACCATCAAGGCCCCTGCGGGGTCGGGAGCAGTGCGTCGGGAAGGGTAATGGTCGTCGCCACCAGAACCCGTTTTGACGATTTCTGAACCTTCTTGTTTTTTTCCTGCAACCCCGGTTGACGGGCCGGCTGGCTTGCAAGTGGACCTGCCGCGACCCGAGCTTCGGTTCCTTGCTTGATACGCGCGATGCGACGCACACTTTGGGCTTTGACGAGCTCGATCGCCTTGCGCGCAGCGCTGAGGTTGATGGCCATGCGGACGACCTTTTCGCGCGCTTGCTCCAAAGCAGCGCTCAACTCTTCGGAAGCCTGCTTTGCCGCATCGCGTTCCTGGCGGGCAGCGTCGAGATCACGCGCGGCTGAATCCGTCCGTGCGCGTTCCAGTTTCAATGCGTCGCCAGCCTGCTTCAATGCGTCGCCAGCCTGCTTCAAAGCGGCCTCGGCCACCTGTCGGCCCTTTTCGGCATTGGCCCGTTTGGCTGCAGCCAGATCTGCGCTTGTTTTGTTGGCGTCGCTGGCCTGGCGGGCCAAGGTGAGCTCGTGCTCGGAGAGCTCAACCGTGTTCCGCTCCTCATCGAGCGCTCGGTTCGCCTGGGCCAGGGAATCTGCCATGGAGTGGCGCGCTTCATCCGAGAGAAGGTTTTTTGCTTGTAAGCCTTTAATGACGCGACGGGCCGCTTCCAGATCGAGTGTGAGGGCTTCGTCTCTTTGACCCGCCTCTTTCAAGGCTTGCCCTTGCTTGGCCGCAGTGTCGGCAGCTACGCGTGCCTGCTCACCGGCGTCGCGTTCGGCGCGCTGCATCAAGTCCAGTTGCGCTTTTGCCGCCGCCAATTCGCTCTGCGCTGCAACGAGCTTCTGCTGCATTGCGGCGCCATCGTCTGCCGGAGATATCAGCCACAGCAGCAATATGCATAAGGGAATGGCGCTCCACCTCCAGTGGCGCATGCCAAAATGAATCCAGGCAGGACGCGTGTTGCCCTCGAGCTCTGAAGCTGATCCACCTCTGAACGTCAATGGCGCGAACCTCGCTGCTAGTTATTCTCACCAGGACAACGCCATTGCGGTCGTGCTTGCAGTGAGCAATTTCAGCATGCCGGTTCTCCTCGTATGAACCGGTTTTGGCCGAAGGGAAACTTGCACTAATTGAGATTGTTCCCAATGCTTGTGCCAACTAACTAATAAGGCTTAGGTGTCCAAAAGGCGTAGGTGACCGGCTGGTGGTTGCTGAAGCTCAACGTGCCGCGCGACCGTCGCGCGCGCACTCCCTTGGCCGGTATTCCTGTGTGATGGTCGAAGACGTGACTCCCATCGAAGGAGATTGCCATCATGTACGACTAGATCATCGCATAGCTCGGCATAGGAGGCCTGCAAAAGTTCAGAGCTTTGCTGTCGTGGGACTGGTATGCCTGGATCTATCCTTGATTTAGCTTCTACAGGGTGGCAACCAGTAAGCCAGAGCCCATCGACCAGCCCTCAGGGGTGCGCCACTTGCCCACATTCCCGTTCTCCGAAACGGATCCAATCCAACATTCTGGGCTACCGCCGAAGAGTTCGGAGGTGGTGATCGTTGGCGGCGGTGTTATCGGCGTAACGACGGCGCTTTTCCTGGCGCAGCGCAACATTCCGGTGACGCTGCTGGAGAAAGGACGCGTCGCGGCCGAACAGTCCTCCCGAAACTGGGGCTGGATCAGAAAGCAGGGACGAGACGCCGACGAGTTGCCCATCGTCATCGAGGCTATTCGCCTGTGGCGGCAACTGGCCAAGGAATGCGGCGAAGACATTGGGCTGGCCCAGACAGGCGTGACCTATCTGGCTGAGACCGACAAGGACATGGCCGGCTTCGAGGCGTTCATGAGGATCGCCGCGATCCATGATCTCGACACCCGCCTCCTGGACAGTGACAAAACGGCAAAGCTCATCAAAGGGATGTCGCGCAAATTCGCGGGCGCGATGACGACGCCGTCCGACATGCGTGCGGAGCCTTGGCTGGCGGTGCCTGCGCTTGCCCGGCTTGCCGTGCGAAAAGGCGTCAAGATCGTCGAGAATTGCGCCGCGCGAACCCTCGAAATCTCAGGTGGCAAAATCAAGGGCGTGTGGACAGAAGCGGGATATATAGGGACCTCCAGCGTATTGGTCGCGGGTGGCGCGTGGTCATCCCTGTTCTTGCGCAGACACGGCGTCTCCATCCCCCAACTCAGCGTCAGGGTAACTGTAGCCGCAACGGAACCCCTGCCTGAAATCTATGCAGGTGCGGCGACGGACGAACGCATCGCTTTCAGGCGCCGGCAGGATGGCGGCTACACGCTCGCGGCAGGCGGCAGCCATCTGCATTACCTCGGACCTGACGCCTTCCGGCACGCCATCAAATATCTTCCTGCCCTCAGGGACAATCCACTGGGAACACGCTACTTTCCGTTCGCTCCATCGGGCTACCCCGATGCCTGGTCGACGCCGCGCGACTGGGCGCCGGATTCGCGGAGCCCTTTTGAGAGAATGCGAGTGCTCAGCCCAGCTCCTGAACCGGCCCGTCTGCGTTCTATAGAACGCAGGTTCAAACGTCTTTTTCCGCAATTCGAGACAGTTCGCCTAAAAGCCGGCTGGGGCGGCATGATCGACGCCATGCCTGACGTCGTCCCCGTCGTGGATAGGGTAGAGACAATCGCCGGCCTTTTCGTCGCGACGGGGATGAGTGGTCACGGGTTCGGCATCGGGCCTGGAATCGGGCGCGTCGTTTCCGACCTGATCCAGGGAACCGATCCCGGGCATGATCTCAGGCGCTTCCGGCTGTCGCGCTTTTCTGACGGAAGCCCTGTCCGGCTAGGTCCGGCCCTGTGAAATGGCCTCGCGACGCTCTGAAGTCCCTTCGACGATCAGCGGAACTTACTTTGAGGGTGGTTCCGCCAAGGTGATCAAATTGCCATCCGGATCATTCAGCTGCGCAATCCTTCCGAATTCGCCGGCTTTCTCGTCCCGGATCGAGAGGCCAGCAAGGGCGAGTTCCTGCCGCGCAACGGACATTTGCGGGACGACGATCGTGCAACGGCCGTGGCCAGCGCTGGTCTCGTCGCGAAAGAGTTGAATGTTGGCCCCGGCGACATCGCGCCACTGAATGAGATTATCCCATAGGTCGATCGTCTGGCTCACGCCCGAAGAGGATCGAATAAAACCGCTCAGCCCTCTTCATATCCCTTGGTGTAAGGGCTGCCTTGGATCTGCATTTTGGTCTCCTGATTTGGGAGAAAAACTCAGCCTCAGGCGATTTGGTTCCGTCTCCAGCCTTCGCTGTCGGCCTCCTCACTCCTTGGCAGCTTCAGCCGCCTTGGTGTCCAGCAACCCGTAGCCGAAATCATTGTCCCGCCCCTTCGGGCCGAGATCCCTCGCGGTGGTGGCCAGCGCCTTTTCGATATCGTCAGCCGAGCGCTCGGGTGCGGCGTGGATCAGGTTGGCGATCGCACCGGAGACGATAGCGGCGGCAAACGAGGTGCCGGTGACGACGTCCGAGCCGGCGCCGCTCGGCGCAACCATTTCGACGCCGGGCGCGGAGATGAAGACGTAGGCGCCGCGATTGGCCTGCTGCATCAGCCCGTCCTTGGCGTCCGTGGCTGTCACCGCGATGACGCCGTCATAGGCGGCTGGGTAACCATAGGGCGCCTTCGGACCGTTGTTTCCTGCGGCGGCGACGAGAATGATGCCGAGCCCACGGGCATTGCGGCAAGCGGTGGCGAGCAGGTCGTTCTTGGGGCCGACGAAGCTCATATTGATGATCGAGACATTCTGGTCCGCCGCCCAGTCGAGCGCCGACAGGATGACATCCATGGTCGACTTGCCGTCTTCGAAGGCGCGGGCGTGATAGATTCGAGCCCCGGGCGCCATGCCTTCGAGCGCGCCGACGCCGGCAATCAGCCCGTCAACCGAGGTTCCGTGGTCACGCTTTTCGATCGGCACGTCGGGCATGGCGTCGAACTGGTCGGCAATGACGCCGGCCAGCGCCGGATTGGTGTCGTCAATGCCGGTGTCGATGACGGCGACGCGCACGTTTTCGCCGCTGGCCTTCTTGTTGTCGAGCTGGATGCGCTCGAAGGCATAGTTGACGATGCCGGCCGCCTGCTGCAGCGAATAGACATGGTTGGGCTCGCGCCGCTGGGTGCGGCCGTCGGCGGCCAGCTGCGCCAGCACGGTGCCAACCGGGCGGCCATCGGGGATGCCGAAGCGCACCAAAGTAGTGCCGAGCAGACGCGACTGGCGCTGCGATCGCACTTCAAGGCCGAAAGAGGCTGCGATCTGCTGGACGGCGCCTGCGTCGCCATCGATGGTCACCAGCACCTCGTCGGGCACGAATTCGCCGACCACGGCGCGGCGCGGTGCAGTCGCGACAAGATCGGTCGGCGAAACGATCGCTCGGCCGGCCGGCGGTCCGGCCTGCGAGTCGGCAGGCGGCGCTGACGGCCGAGGCGTCGGCACCGGCGCTGCGGAAGCGGGTGGATTGGGAAACAGGTCGACTATCAGGGCCGGAAGGACAACAGTGCCCTGGCCGCCGCCCGCTCCGCCATTTGCACCATTGTCGTCCTTGGGGCAGTCGGCCGCGGCTGCACCAGCCGGGTCGGTGCAGTCGGTCTTTGTGCGGCCGGCATTGGGATCTTTGGTCTGCGCCGACGCAGGCACGGCGGCGATTGTCATCGCCGCCGCCAGAGCAATTCCAAGAAAAGTGCGTAGCGGTTTTCTGTCCGGAATTGCGTCAAAACAATGAGATAGAGCGGCCCGGCGTTTCCGTGAAACGGTGAATCGCTCCAGGAGTTCTGCAAATCGAATGACCGCCTTAGCTGTCATCAACCGGTTTCCTTCCCTCGATCACAGTCTCGACGAAAGGCTGGGCGGCAATAAGGCCGACGAGCTTGGCGTAGTCTGCTCCGGTCTTGGCCGGGATGGCGATGCGGAAGACGCCCGAGGCGGTCGGCCCGCCGGCGATCTTCAGCCCGTTCTGATCGAGGAAGACGGCGATGTCGGACATCCTGGCCTCCGGCTTGAACTTGACCAGCGCGAAGGGCAGTTTCGCCAGCTCATCCTCGGCCCCGGCAATCTCGAAATCATTGCCCTTGCCGCCGGTGTGCACGTAGGACTGCACCACCACCAACGCCAGCAAGACCGCGGCTGCCGCCCAGGCGACGCTGACCGGCACCGCCATGAAACGGTCGAGCGCCTGCGCCAACCAGGAACGGCCCGCCGGGGCGCGCGCCGGCCCGGCCTCGGCGTCGAGCGCCTTGGCAAAGCGGCTGAGCGCATCGGCCGGCGGCCGGATCGCTTCATTGGCGGCAGTGGTGCCGGAGAACTCGGCCTCGGCCTCGCCAAGCGCCGCCATCGCGGCCGGATCGGACGCCAGCCATTCCTCGACGGCTTCGAGGTCGGAACCTTCCAGCGAGCCGTTCAGGTAGAACGGCAGCAGCGTTTCCATTTCGTCGCGGCGCGACATCTTTTCAGCGGCGCTCATATCTTCAGGATTGCTCATGGCCACCCCCTGTCGTAACCGGCGGCCTTCAGGGCTTCGCCGAGTTTCTTGCGGGCGTAGAACATTCGGGTCTTGACGGTGGCGACGGGGATGTTGAGCACCTCGCCGATCTCCGTCACCGACTGTCCGTGGTAATAGGCAAGGTCGATCACCGAGCGGTGTTCTTCCGGCAAGGCATCGACGAAGCGCCGCAAGGCGGCGCCCTTGTCTTCCTTCATGGTGGCGACTTCGGGCGTGTCGGCGCTGTCGGGGACCTGCGCCGCATCGTCGTCGTCGATCCAGTCTTCCTTCTTCTTGCGCAGCATCGAAAGCGCCTTGAAGCGGGCGATGCCGAGCAGCCATGTCGAGACTTCCGAGCGTCCTTCGAAGCCGGGCGCCTGGCGCCACAGCTCAAGAAAGACCTCGTTTGCGATATCGTCGGCCATCATTTCCGATCCCGTCTGGCGCGCCACGAAGCGGTAGACCCGCGCGTGATGACGCATGAACAGCAGCCGAACAGCGGCACGGTCGCCCTTCGCGACCCGGTCGACAAGCGCGCGATCAGTCTCGGTCGCTGCCGTCATGGCCGGTCGAGCCGCCTGGCTCCTGTTAGCTCTGTCGCCGATCGTGCCAAAAAGGTTCATCCTTCCGCCAAAGGAATTTTGCGGAAGCTAACCGAAGAAGATGTGTGTTGCCAGTGGGGCTGTGGGGGAAGGGAAGAGCGCCCAGCTCAATCCAGAAAAGCCTTCGCCTTCATCGTCGCCGGCACTGCCACACCCAGCCGCTTCAGCACCGTTGGGGCCAGCTGCAGCTGGTCGAGCAGCGTATCGGCCTGCGGCCCTTGGCCTTGCCCGAAATAATACAGCGCGAAATCCTGCATTTCGTCGTCATGGCCGCCATGATGGCCGCGGTCGGTCTGGCCGTGGTCGGCGGTGACGATCACCTCATAGCCGGCCTGCCGCCAGCCTGGCAGGAAGGCAGCCAGCATGCCGTCCATCGCGTAGACGGCATGATCCATCTCGTGGCAATCGTGGCCGAAGCGGTGGCCCATCGAATCCAGCGTACAGGTGTGCAGGATGCCGTAATCGATACCGTGGCGCCGGGTCAGCATGGTCAGCGTCGCAAACAGGTCGACATCGCTCGGCGTCATCTGGTTGCGCAAATTGTAGCCAGTCATGGTGTGGAAGCGGCCATGCGTGATCGGCCCATCCGGCTCGTCGAACTCCATGTCCTCGACCAGGTCGAACGGATAGGAGCGGAAGAATTCGGACCAGTAGGAGTGCGTCACCGCACCGGTCTTGCCGCCAGCCTTGCTGACCTCGGAGAAAATGTCCGGCTGGTTGACGAGAAAACGGTTCTCGTTGGACAGGATGCCGTGTTCCTGCGGCGAAACCCCGGTGTGGATCGAGGCATAGCAGCAGGCCGAGGTCGACGGCAGCACCGAGCGCATCTTCCACATCCGCGCCTCGCCCGACTGCACCCAGCCCTCGAGATTGCCCATCAGCCGGCGCCAGTTCCGGTAGGGCACGCCATCGAGGACGATGAGGAGAAGCTTGGTCTCGAGCGCCATGACGGCTCCGTGCGATTGGGCGGAAACAAGGGCCTGTTGCCTTTCGGCGGCAGGCCCTCTTCTGTCATGGGGCCAGACGTTCGGCCAGTGCGTGTAGATGCTCGCGCTGCGCTTGCGTCAGTTGCCCGCGCTTGCCATGCGCCGTCCCTTGATCGCCTTTTCCAGCCAGCCGATCTCCATCTCGGGGACAGAGGACAGGAGCAGGTCGGTGTAGGCGTCGAAGGGCGGCGTCAGCACCTTGCTCTTGGCGCCATAGCGCACCACCTCGCCGCGATACATCACCGCGATCGAATCGGCGATCGACTTCACCGTCGCCAGATCGTGGGTGATGAAGAGGTAGGCGACCTTCTCGTGCTGCTGCAGGTTCAACAGAAGCTTGAGAATGCCGTTGGCCACCAGCGGGTCGAGCGCCGATGTCACCTCGTCGCAAATGATCAGCTTCGGCTTGGCGGCAAGCGAGCGGGCGATGCAGACGCGCTGCTTCTGGCCGCCGGACAATTCGGCCGGATAGCGATCGAGGAAACCCTTGCCCATCTCGATCTCGTCGAGCAGTTCGGCCACACGCTTGTCGCGTTCGCGGCCGCGAATGCCGAAATAGAACTCGAGCGGCCGGCCGATGATGGTGCCCACGGTCTGGCGCGGGTTCATCGCCACGTCGGCCATCTGGTAGATCATCTGCAATTGCCGCAGGTCCTCCTTCGGCCGGTCGGCGAGCCGGTTGGCGAGCGGCCTGCCATCGAAGGTGACGGTGCCTTCCTCGGGCGGCAGAAGCCCGGTGATGGCGCGCGCCAGAGTCGACTTGCCGGAGCCGGATTCGCCGACGACGGCCAGCGTCTGGCCCGGATAGATGTCGACCGAGACGTTCTTAAGCACCTTGACGTTGCCGCCGCCATAAGCGGCGGTGACGTTCTTGACCGAGAGGAACGGCGCAGTACCTGGCTTCTGTTCGGCGTGCTCGATCTCATGCACGGAGACCAGCGCATTGGTATATTCCTGGCGCGGCTCCTTGATGATCTGGCGGGTGCCGCCCCATTCGACGAGCCTGCCATGGCGCAGCACCATGATCTCGTCCGAGACCTGGGCGACGACGGCAAGATCGTGGGTGATGTAAAGCGCCGCGACATGGGTGTCGCGGATGGCGTCCTTGATCGCCGCCAGAACGTCGATCTGCGTCGTCACGTCGAGCGCGGTGGTCGGCTCGTCAAAGACGATCAGGTCCGGCTCCGAGCACAGCGCCATCGCCGTCATCACGCGCTGCAACTGGCCGCCAGAGACCTGGTGCGGGAAGCGTTCGCCGATGGTTTCGGGGTTTGGCAGGCTGAGCTTCTTGAACAGCGCAATAGCGCGCTTCTCCGCCTCGGCCCGTGTCGCTGTGCCGTGCAGCAGCGTGGCTTCCACCACCTGGTCCATCAGCTTGTGCGCCGGGTTAAAGGCGGCAGCCGCCGATTGCGCGACATAGCAGACCTCGCGGCCGCGCAATTTGCGGAAACCTTCCTTGCCGCCCTTGAGGATGTCACGGCCGTTGAGCAGCACCTCGCCGCCGGTGATGCGCACGCCGCCGCGGCCATAGCCCATCGACGACAGGCCGATGGTCGACTTGCCGGCGCCGGACTCGCCGATCAGGCCGAGCACCTTGCCCTTTTCCAGCGTCAGCGAGACGTCGTGCACCAGCACGATGTTCTTCGGCGCCTCGCCGGGTGGGAACACTGTCGCTTCGATGCGCAGGTTGCGGATATCGAGCAGCAGGCCGGGCTTTGCTTTTGTGTCGGCCATCACCCGCGTCCTCCCTTCAGGCTTGTCGTGCGGTTGAGGATCCAGTCGGCAACAAGGTTGACCGAAATCGCCAGCGCCGCGATCGCGGCGGCGGGGAAGAGCGCGGCCCCAATGCCGAACACGATGCCGTCCTTGTTTTCCTTGACCATGCCGCCCCAGTCGGCATCCGGCGGCTGTACGCCAAGGCCGAGGAAGGACAGCGTCGACAAGAATAGCACGGCATAGATGAAGCGCAGGCCGAGTTCAGAAACGAGCGGCGACAGCGCATTGGGCAGAATCTCGCGAAAGATGATCCAGCCGCTGCCTTCGCCGCGCAATTTGGCGGCTTCGACATAATCCATGACGTTGATGTCGACGGCGACTGCGCGCGACAGCCGATAGACGCGGGTCGAGTCGAGAACGCCCATCACCAGGATCAGCGTCACCAGATTGGTCGGCAGCACCGAGAGCACAACGAGCGCCATGATCAGGGTCGGGATCGACATCAGGAGGTCGACTAGGCGCGACAGAAGCGTGTCGAACCAGCCGCCGAACACCGCCGCCGAGAAGCCGAGTATGGCGCCGAGCGAGAACGACAGCGCGGTGGCCAGCACCGCGATGAACAAGGTGACGCGGGCGCCATAGATCATGCGCGACAGCAAATCGCGGCCGAGATTGTCCGTACCCAGCCAATGCGCCGCGGACATTGGTTCCCAAGGAACGTCGCTGACAATCTCGGCATTGCCATGTGGTGCGATCCATGGCGCGAAGACAGCAGCCACGACGAACATCGCAGTCAGCACTATGCCGATCAGCGCCGGGATGGGGATGCGTTTGATATCGAGCATGCCCCGCCCCCTATTTCGGATGTCTGAGGCGCGGATTGGCGACGATCGCCCCGATGTCCGCGATGATGTTCAGGCTGATATAGACGGCCGCAAAGATCAGGCCGACCGCCTGCACCACCGGCACGTCGCGCTTGGTGACGTGGTCGACCAGGTATTGCCCCATGCCGGGATAGACGAAGATCACCTCGACCACGACGACGCCGACGATGAGGTAGGCGAGGTTGAGCATGACGACATTGATGATCGGCGCGATCGCATTGGGGAAGGCGTGCTTGCGGATGACGTTGAAGGCCGACAGGCCTTTCAGTTCCGCTGTCTCGACATAGGCCGACTGCATGACATTGAGGATGGCCGCGCGCGTCATGCGCATCATGTGCGCCAGCACCACCAGCGTCAGCGCGGCGGCCGGCAGCGCGATCGCCTGCATGCGCTCGCCGAACGGCATGCCGTCATAGACCGTGGAAATTGCCGGAAACCATTGATATTTGACGGCAAAGAAAAAGACCAGCACGTAGCCGATGAAGAACTCCGGGAAGGACGTAGAAGCGAGCGCCAGGCCGGAGATCAGCTTGTCGACCCAGCCATTGCGGTAGCGCACCGCGATCAGGCCGAGGATGATGGCCAGCGGCACGGCCACGATCGCTGCCCAGAAGGCGAGGAACAGCGTGTTCCACAGCCGGCCCTTGATCGAGGTCGCGATATCCTGGCCGCTCGACATTGCGGTGCCGAGATCGCCGGTGAGCGCACCGCCCAGCCAGTGGAAATACCTGATGTAGGCGGGCTGGTTCAGTCCGAGCTGCTCGCGCAGATTGGCGAGCGACTCCGGCGTCGCCGACTGTCCGAGAATGGCTTGTGCAACGTCGCCGGGCAGGATTTGCGTGCCGGCGAAGATCAGGACCGAAACGGCCAACAGGAGGACGATGCCCAGCGCAATGCGCTGGGCCACCAGTTTCACGATGGGTGAGGACATCTCCGCAAGGCCGGGCTCAGGCTTCGAGCCAGCACTTTGCCAGGGCGTAGCCGTTCATCAGCTCCTGATGCGGATCGTCGACCCAGCCGCCGACCTTGGCGCCGGTTGCGTCGATGAACTGATTGAACATCGGCAGGATCAGGCCGCCCTCGTCGCGCACCATGACGGCCATGTCGTGGTACATCGCCTTGCGCTTGGCCTCGTCGAGCTCGGCGCGCGCCGCAAGCACCATCTTGTCGAAGTCCGGGCGCTTGAAACGCGTGTCGTTCCAGTCGGCGGTCGACAGGTAGGCGGTGGAGTACATCTGGTCCTGGGTGGAGCGGCCACCCCAGTAGGAGGCGCAGAAGGGCTGCTTGTTCCACACCTCGTTCCAGTAACCGTCGCCGGGCTCGCGCTTGATCTCGAGCTTGATGCCGGCCTTGGCGGCGCTCTGCTGGTAGAGCTGGGCTGCGTCGACGGCGCCCGGGAAGGCGACATCCGAGGTCCTCAGCAGCACGGAACCATCATGGCCCGACTTCTTGTAGTGGAACTTGGCCTTGTCCGGATCGTACTTGCGCTGCTCGATTTCGGTGAAAAGCGGATAGGAGGCGTTGATCGGGAAGTCGTTGCCGAGCGAGCCGTAGCCGCGCAGCACCTTGTTCAGCATCTCCTCGCGGTCGATCGCCAGCTTCAGCGCCATCCTGAGGTCGTTGTTGTCGAACGGCGCCGTGTTGCAATGCATGATGAAGACGTAGTGGCCGGGGCCGGCATGGTTGCGGATGGTGACGCCCGGCACGCGCTTGATCAGGTCGACAATCTTCGGCTCGACGCGGTTGATCATGTTGACCTGGCCGCCCTGCAGGGCCGCCGTGCGCGCCGTAGCGTCGTTGATGACGACAACTTCGATCTGGTCGGCATGGCCCATCTTGTCGGCCTGCCAGTAATTGGCGAAGCGCTCGCCGACGTGGCGCACGCCGGGCTCGTTGGTGACGATTTTGTACGGGCCGGCCGAGACGCCGCCGTCGGGCTTGTCCTTGCCGCCGTTGGGCTGCACGATCAGGTGGTAGTCGCTGAGCAGGTAGGGAAGGTCGGCATTGGCCTCCTTCAGCGTCAGCACCACTTCCTTGCCGCTGGCCTTGATGCTCTCGATGCCCTTCATGTAGCCGAGCGCACCGGACTTCGACTTCTCATCGGAATGGCGCTCGAGCGTCGCGGCGACGTCCTCGGCGGTCACGGTCTTGCCGTTGTGGAACTCGACGCCGTCGCGTATCTTCAGCGTCCACACCTTGGCATCGTCCGACGAGCCGATCTCTTCGGCGATGCGGTTCTCGAGCTTGCCTTCCGGCGACAGCTCGACGATCATTTCGCCCCAGCACTTGCCGAAGGCAAACGGTACCTGCGTCATCATCAGCGCGGGGTCGAGGCTGTTGGTGGATTCACCACCGACCAGGCCGGCCTTCAGCGTACCGCCCTTGACCGGGCCTTCCGCGCGAGCCGCGCTGGAAAGCAGCATGTTAGCGAAGGGTGCGGTGACGCCGAGCGCGGCGGCGCGGCCGAGAAAGTCACGACGGCTCAGCTTGCCGGACGCAACGCGCCGGCTCAGATATTCGAGTTCGTTAGACATTTGAGTTCCTCACTCTGTTGGTTCGACCTTGTGGTCGTTTTTTTGTTTGTTGTTACCAAAGGGATATTGACCGCAAGGCCAAGCGCTAAGCAAGACCGAATGCGACATGCCGTGGCGTAAATCGCACGTCGCAACTGGACCAGTCGGATTGGCGCTCAGAGCAGGTCGCGCGGGATCGTCTCTTCGAAATCGCGTTCGAAAACCAGTCGTTCGCCCTCATAGGCTTCGATTCTGGCACTGACGATGAAGTTTTGCGCATCGGAGCGCATCTCGGCCGATGTCTCGGTGCGTACCGACCATCCATTTCGCGACAAGGTCTGCGTCCAGTGCGTCCGGCCCGAGGCCGACAACGGGTCGTCGGGATGGATCGACCAGCTCTCGCGGGCAATGCTGCCATTGGCCAGCCCATGCGCGAGGTCGCGCACTTCACCGAAATCATCCGTGATCGACAGCGTCACGATGCCGGTCTTCTCGTCGCGATCGACATGGCGCTCGGAAGTGGCAGGCCGGACAGTCTCGGTCGCCCAGGCGGTTGCGCCTTCGGGGGTTGGGAATGAGACGTCGTCGCCTTTTGCCAACGGGCGCAGCGGCAGCGTTAGCGTCGCCGCTGACAGGTCGAGCTGCGCCGGCTCTGGCGAGGGCCAGATCATCGGCCAGTAGGCATTGGAAACGGCGATGCGCAGGCGGTGTCCAGCCGGAATGCGGTAGGCGCACTGGTCGAGGATAACGCACGCCGACACGGTCTCGCCGGGCACCAGTGCTTGCGGGAATTCGTGCGAGTTGCGGTGGGTGAGATTGAGCACACCGTAGGAGATCAGCTCCGAAGCGCCGTCGGGATGGACGTCGCAAAGACGCACCGCGATGTTGGCTTGCCGGCGGTCAGAGGAAAGGCGCATCTCGACCTCCGGCGCGCCGACGATGTCGAGCGCCTCGGCAAGCACAGGCTGATCGAAGCAGACGGACAGCGCATCGTCCGGGCGCTGGTCGCCAGGCAGTTCCGGCCCGAAGGTGAAGGGAAAATACTCGCCGCCGGCTAGACCGCAGCTTTGCAGCGTCGCCACGATCGCCGGCGTGGCGCCGGCAGCAATGAGTTCGATCGCCTCGACCTTGATGTTGGGTGACGGCCATTCCTGTTCGGCCACCCAACGGCCCGGCCGCTCCGGGTGCCAGCGCGATGGGCGCACTGAGTCCATGACATAGGCGCGGTAGTCCGGGTCGGTCTCGACGCCGGTGTCGACGCCTTTCAGCCAGCGGTCCCACCAGCGTAGCGCCACCTGCAGGAAGCCGATGGCGGGTTTTGGCCCGGCATAATGCGGGTATTTGTGGATCCATGGCCCGACAATGCCCTTCACCGGCGCCTGGATGTTGGTGACCAGGTGCGAAATCGTGTTGCGGTAGCCGTCGTGCCAGCCGCCGATGGACAGCACCGCGGACTTGACGGCGGAGAAATCCTCGCAGATCGAACCGCGCTTCCAATAGGCATCGCGGTGCTGATGTCTGAGCCAGAGCGGCAAGAGGAAAGCCTGGTTTTCCAGCCGCGTCAGCCACAGATCGCGCCAGCGGTTGTCGCCGGCAATCAGCGGGTCCGGCGGCCGCGACGAGTAGGACAGCATCGTCGAGGCCCAGCCGAAATTTTCCGTCAGCAGGCAGCCGCCCTTGTAATGGATGTCGTCGGCATAACGGTCAACGGTCGAGCACAGGCTGATCACCGCCTTCAGCGCCGGTGGCTGCCTGGCCGCCACCTGCAGACAGTTGAAGCCGCCCCAGGAGATGCCCATCATGCCGACGCTGCCATTGCACCAGGGCTGTGCCGCCGCCCAGGCGATGACATCGCAGGCGTCCTGCAATTCCTGCTCGGAATACTCGTCGTCCATCAGCCCTTCGGAATCGCCATTGCCGCGCATGTCGACGCGGATCGAGGCATAGCCGTGGCCGGCGAAATAGGGATGCGTCAGCTGATCGCGAAAGATGGTGCCGTCACGCTTGCGGTAGGGCAGGTGTTCGAGGATCGCCGGCACCGGATCGTCGCTGGCATCCGCCGGCATCCACACCCGCGCCGACAGCCGGCAGCCGTCCGGCATGACGATGCCCATATCAGGGAATTCGACGACCTCTCGGGGAAATTCAGTGACGGTTTTCATGGGTTGGCATAACGCCCCGCCTGCCCAACACTTTCAATCGTCATTCGCGACTGGAGCAGCGAAAATTGCGACCTGGTCGCTAACGCAATTCGTCCAGCAGTTCGGGATGTTTCTCCAGCAGGGTCATCAGCTGAATGGTCGGACCGCTCGGCTCGATCAGGCCCCTTTCATATTTGTCGAAGGCGTTCTCACCGACCTTGAAAAGCGATCCTGCCTCGCGCTGCGACAGTTTGAGCTTCGTTCGCATGCGCCGGATGGTTTCCGGCGCCGGTACACCGTCGACTTTCTCCTTCAGAATTCGGAGAGCCGCATCGGTGGCAATCATGTCGTCTCCCACATGCACGCCTTCGCCCTCCGAAGCCGGGTAGTAACCCGGCAGGTCGACGGTCATGCTCTGACCCTTGTAGGTCACGGTGAAAGGACGAACACCGCGCGTCAGGGTTTCACCCGTTTCGGGTGAGATCATGGTTTCGCTGGTTTGTCTTGCCGCCATGTCATTTCTCCTTGAACGCCATGACCGTGAATTCAGTCACGACATCCGCCTGGAATTTCACATAGAGAACGACGTCGCGTGCCGGCACGTAATAGACGTCCTGCCAGACCCGATGATCGGCGAAAGTCGTCATCGACTTCACGAACATCTTGCGTGTCATGCCGCCGATCACTTCGACAATGCCGGCACGATCGAAGCCGAGGCCGAGAGCGTCGCGCAGCGCCGATGTTGTGATCGCCAGCGTGTCCACAGACCCGAACGTCGTCTTGATCGCATCAAGATCGTAGGTGGGCCTGCGTTTCTCCATACCTAAATATGCCACCATAAAGGTGGCAATTCAAGACGCTAGGATCAACAGCCCGAGGTCAGTTCAGCGGGATCTCGTTCTCGGCCTTGCTGTCCTGATAGACGCCGGACAACTCGTCGTAGCGCGCCGAAATCCTGCCGATCCGCCCCTCCAGCCTTTCGCGCTCGGCCTGCGGCAGTGCCCGCACCAGTCTGCGAATGGAAAAACTCTTCCAATAAGCATTCTCGGCATTGTAGCCGCCGGGATCGAGGGTGAAGACCTCTTTCAGAATCTTCAGATCGTGTGGGATGGCAAACGAGTCGCGCGAATCCTCGTGGCTGAACAAATAGTAGAAATTGTCGAAGCCGGTCCAGGTGATCGCCGACAGGCACAGCGAACAAGGCTCATGCGTGGCGATGAAGATGGCGTCCTTGGTGTCGACACGCTCCGCCTTCGGCATTTCATAAAAGCGCTTCAGGCAGTGCACCTCGCCATGCCAGAGCGGGTTTTCCATCTCGTTGTTGGTTTCGGCCAGCACCAGCGAGCGGTCGCCCTTCCTCAGGATCGCGGCGCCGAACAGCTTGTTGCCGTGGGCCACGCCGTCAGCCGTCTTCGGCACGATGTCGTGCTCGATGACGTCGAGCAGGCGGTCGATCAGCGAAATGTCGGTCATTTACTCAGGTCTCGTCTGGAAGATGGATCTCGTAGGGATGCGAGAAGTGGAACTCTTCGAGGTTGGAGCCGTCGCCGCCGCGGTCGACGATGACGAAATCCTGGGCCTCGCCGAGCGGCGTCAGCACGCCGTGCCAGAGATTGCGGGGATAGTTGATGCCTTGTCCCGGCGCCGTGATGAAGGCGTGCGGTTCGCCCGGACCATCCTTGCCGTCATGGCAGACGACGACCAGGAACGGGCGCGGCGACAGCGGGATGAAAGCCTGGCTGCCAAAGGGATGCCGCTCGACCATGGTCAGTTTCAGCGGCAGTTCGTAAGGCGTTCCGCGCACCATCGAAATCAGCACACGCGCATTCGGGCCCGCCGCCTCAGCCGTGGCCAGGTCGTGGTGGCGCTCAGCGCGGCCAGCATTGATCGGGTAGTGGTTGTCGCCGCCCATATCGATGACGTCGCCGAAGCCGGCAAAGCTTTCGCGGGTCAGTGGCCGCGCTGCGATGCGGGTCACCGCGCGCGACCGCCGAAGCCCGCGCCGCCGAGCTTGGCGTGCCGGTTGACGTCCTTGTAGAGCAGATAACGGAATTTTCCGGGACCACCGGCATAACAGGCCTGCGGGCAGAAAGCGCGCAGCCACATGAAGTCGCCGGCCTCGACCTCGACCCAGTCCTGGTTGAGACGGTAGACCGCCTTGCCCTCCAGTACATAAAGCCCGTGTTCCATCACATGCGTCTCGGCGAACGGGATGACGGCGCCGGGCTCGAGCGTGACGATGGTGACATGCATGTCATGGCGCATGTCGGCCGGATCGACGAAGCGCGTCGTCGCCCAGCGGCCCTCGGTGCCGGCCATCGGCGTCGGCGCCACTTGCTGGTCGCTGCTGAAGAAAGCTTCCGGCGCGTCGATGCCGTCGACGACCTCATAGGCCTTCCTGATCCAATGGAAACGCACGGCCTCTCGGCCTTCGTTGCGCACCGTCCAGCCACAGGCTGGCGGCAGGAAGGCAAAGCCACCGGCTTGAAGCACGTGGGTCTTGCCGGCCAGCGAAACGGTCAACTCACCCTCCACCACGAACAGCACGCCCTCAGCGCCGGCGTCCAATTCCGGCCGGTCGCTGCCGCCGCCAGGCAAAACCTCGACGATGTACTGCGAAAATGTCTCGGCAAAGCCCGACAGCGGCCTTGCGATGATCCAGGCCCTGGTCTTGTCCCAGAACGGCAGCGGGCTGGTGACGATGTCCTGCATCACCCCTTTGGGGATGACCGCATAGGCCTCTGTGAAGACCGCGCGCCCGGTCAAAAGCTCGTTCTGGCCGGGATGGCCGCCATGCGGCGCATAATAGGTTCGCTCGGTTGTCTTGATCATATCCATAGTCCTGAACCCTATTGCGGGAGCATGTCTTTCAGGCGGAGCAGCGCGATGCGCTCGACCTGTTTGCAGGCGGTATCGAGTTCGACGCCACGGCTGTTGCCGATGCGCGCCTCAAACTCGGCGAGGATTTCCTCCTTGGTCTTGCCCCGCACCGCGATGATGAAGGGGAAGCCGAAGGTGGTGACGTAGGCAGCGTTGAGTTTGGAAAACAGCTCGCGCTCCTTGTCGGTCAGCGCGTCGAGGCCGGCGGAAGCCTGTTCCCGCGTCGATTCCGCGGTCAGCCGCCTGGCTTTGGCGAGCCTGCCGGCAAGATCGGGATGGGCGTTGAGCACGCCGAGCCGTTCGGTCTCGCTGGCGGCGCGGAAGACGCGACAAAGCGCATTGTGCAGGCCGCCGGCGGTGTCATGCGCGGGCCCAAGCTCCAGTTCATAGGCGCGTTCGGCAATCCACGGCGAATGTTCGAACACGCCGCCGAATGTGTGGACGAAGGTCTCGAATTCCATCTTCGAGGGTTTCAGCGCCGCCGGCTGGTAAGGATGATGCTCGTGCCAGTGCCTGGCGATATCGATGCGGCGTGCCAGCCAGACCTTGTCTTGCGATTTGACATAGTCGACGAAGCGCCTCAGCGCGGCTACCCGGCCGGGTCGCCCGACAAGGCGGCAATGCAGGCCGATGTTCATCATGCGCGGCCGGCCGGCTTTGCCTTCGGCGTAGAGCGTGTCGAAACTGTCCTTGAGGTAGGCAAAG
This sequence comes from Mesorhizobium sp. PL10, assembly GCF_053714315.1. Lineage (NCBI taxonomy): Bacteria > Pseudomonadati > Pseudomonadota > Alphaproteobacteria > Hyphomicrobiales > Phyllobacteriaceae > Mesorhizobium > Mesorhizobium sp. PL10. The sequence goes on from NZ_JBSKBR010000009.1 coordinate 198,723, forward strand.
AACTGGTCGCCCGAATTGAAGCCCTGCGGCGTCGCAAAACGCATGTCGTTGGCGTCGAGCGTGTAGGGGATGACGAGCTGCGCGCCGCCCTCATGCTCGAACCAGTAGGGCAGTTCGTCGTCATAGGTGTCCGACACATAGTCGAAGCGGCCTTCTTCGGCGACCAGCCGCACAGTGTTGATCGAGGTGCGGCCGGTGTACCAGCCGGTTGGCCGCTGTCCGGTCACCTCGTAATGCAGCTTGATCGCCGCTTCGAGGTCGCGGCGCTCATCCTCGGCGCTGTGGTCGCGATAGTCGATCCATTTCAGCCCGTGCGAGGCCATTTCCCAGCCGGCTTCCTGCATGGCCGTGACCTGGTCGGGCGAGCGGGCAAGGGCGGTGGCGACCCCGTAACAGGTCACCGGCACATCAGCCTCGCTGAACAGGCGCAACAGCCGCCAGAAGCCGGCCCGCGCGCCATATTCGTAGATCGATTCCATGTTCCAGTGGCGCTGGCCGACCCAGGGCGCGGCGCCGACGATTTCCGACAGGAAGGCTTCCGACGCCTTGTCGCCGTGCAGCACGCAGTTCTCGCCGCCTTCCTCGTAATTGACGACGAACTGCACGGCTATATGCGCACCACCCGGCCATTTCGGATCCGGCGGATTGGCTCCGTAGCCGCGCATGTCTCTCAAGTAACGCATTGCCCCTCCCTGCCGGACGCTGCCGGAAGTTGTGATCAGGATAGTCGAAAGGGCTGCCTGCGCATTCCCCCGAAATTTTTGAAAGTGTTTTTGTGCCGCTCCGCTCGACCGGGACTTATGCATCGCCTTTAATTGGCGCACAATTCATTGCTTTGTTCGACCGTACCGAAATGGGAGGCGCCTGTGGCAGAAACGTCGAAAGCCGATGGCGGACGTCTGACGACGCATGTCCTCGACACCGCGACCGGCAAGCCGGCGGCGGGCCTGTCGATCGCGCTTTATCACCTCGAGGGCGACGCGCGGACACATCTGAAGACCGTTGTCACCAATGCCGACGGCCGTTGCGATGCGCCGCTGCTGGCAGGTGCGGAGTTCCGCCTTGGCGAATACGAACTGATCTTCGCTGCCGGCGACTATCTGCGCGGCCAGGGAACAAAATTGCCGGAACCGGCCTTCCTCGACAGCGTGCCGATCCGCTTCGGCATGGCTGCAACAGTGCATTATCATGTGCCATTGCTTATCTCTCCCTATGGCTATTCGACCTATAGGGGGAGCTGAAGCATGGCCAAGATCACCATACGCAACGAGATCCGCTTCATCCTCAATGGCCGGGATGTCGCGCTGTCGTCGGTGGCACCAGACGCGACCTTGCTCGACTGGCTGCGGCTCGATCGTTCCCTGCGCGGCACCAAGGAAGGCTGCGCCGAAGGCGATTGCGGCGCCTGTACGGTGCTGGTCGGCAAGCTCTTAGCCGGCAAGCTGGTCTATGAAAGCGTCAACGCCTGCATCCGCTTCTTGGGTTCGCTCGACGCCACCCATGTCGTGACGGTGGAGCATCTGCGCGGCGCGCCTGGCCGGTTGCATCCGGTGCAGCAGGCAATGGTGGATTTCCACGGCTCGCAATGCGGCTTCTGCACGCCAGGCTTCGTCATGTCGCTCTACAGCCTGTGGATGAAATCGCCCGATCCGTCGAATGCGGAGATCGAAAAGGCGCTGCAGGGCAATCTCTGCCGCTGCACCGGTTACGAGGCAATCATGCGCGCGGCTCGCGCCATCTCCAGCTACGGCAAGGCGGCGAAGGATCCGCTGGCGGCCGAACGCAAGGCGATCACGGCAAGGCTCGAAGCGGTGCGTGATGGCGCCCGCGTGGAGATCGGCACCGGCAAGCAGCGGCTGATCGTGCCGGCCAACGCCGACGATTTCGCCGCCGTGCTGGACAAAGAGCCGAATGCGACTGTCGTCGCCGGCTCGACCGATGTCGGGCTCTGGGTCACCAAGCATATGCGCGACATTTCACCGGTGGTCTTTATCGGCAATCTCGACGGGTTGTGCGCGATCTCCGAAGAAAACGACGTCATCACCATCGGTGCCGGCGTCACCTACACCGACGCCTTCGCGACACTGGCCAAGCGCATCCCGGCTCTGGGGCCATTGTTCGACCGCATTGGCGGCGAGCAGGTGCGCAATATGGGAACGATCGGGGGCAACATCGCCAACGGCTCGCCGATCGGCGATACACCACCGCCCTTGATCGCGCTCGGCGCGCAGCTGACCCTGCGCCGTGGCAAAAAGCGGCGCACCATCGCGCTCGAGGATTTCTTCATCGCTTATGGCAAGCAGGACCGGCAGCCGGGCGAATTCGTCGAGGCCGTGCATGTCCCCGTGCCGGCCAAGGGCACAAAGTTTGCCGTCTACAAGATCACCAAGCGCCGCGACGAGGACATCACCGCGGCCCTCGGCGCCTTTTTCCTCGACCTGGCCGAGGATGGCACGGTGGCCGACATATGCATTACCTATGGCGGCATGGCGGCAACCCCGAAGCGCGCCTTCGGCGTCGAAAAGGCGCTGATCGGCAAGCCTTGGACGGAAGCGACGGTGGAGGCCGCTATGGCCGAATATGCCGGCGATTTCACCCCGCTGACCGACATGCGGGCTTCGGCGGAATACCGGGCGCTTGCGGCCAAGAACCTGTTGCTGCGCTTCTTTGCCGAGACGACGGGATCGAAGGCGCCGTTCCAGGTGTCACGCAACGAGGCAGCCTGATGAACAAGCACGCTTCCCCCAACCTCAAGGCGCAGAAGATTTCCGGCGGCGTCGCCACTGACCAGCGCCATGATTCCGCGCACAAGCATGTCAGCGGCACCGCCGTTTACATCGACGATCTGCCGGAACCGGCGGGCATGCTGCATGGCTGCCTCGGTCTGTCGACGGCCACGCATGCGGCCATCACCAAAATGGATCTGTCGGCGGTGCGTGCAGCGCCGGGCGTCGTCGACGTGCTGACCGCGAGCGACGTGCCCGGCGAAAACGACATCTCGCCGACCGGCCGTCACGACGAGCCGGTGCTGGCCGACGACAAGGTGCAGTTCTACGGCCAACCGATCTTCTGCGTTATTGCCAAAACGCGCGAGGAGGCGCGGCGCGCCACGCGGCTTGCCAAGGTCGAATACAGTCCATTGCCCTTCGTCACCGACATTGGCGACCTCGATCCGCGCAAGGACAGACTGGTGACGCCGCCGCTCACCTTGAAGCGCGGCGATGCCGCTGCCGCGATCAAGGCGGCGCCGCGCCAGCTGAAGGGCAAGATGCGCATCGGCGGCCAGGAGCATTTCTATCTCGAAGGCCATATCGCCGTTGCCATTCCGGGCGAGGACCAGGACGTCACCATCTATTCCTCGACCCAGCATCCGAGCGAAGTGCAGCATATGGTCAGCCATGCGCTTGGCGTGCCGAGCAACGCCATCACGGTGGAAATCCGCCGCATGGGCGGCGGCTTCGGCGGCAAGGAGACGCAAGGCAACCAATTTGCCGCATTGGCGGCGATCGCGGCGAAGAAACACCATCGCGCCGTCAAGATCCGCCCCGACCGCGACGACGACATGACCGCCACCGGCAAGCGCCATGATTTCCTCGTCGACTACGAAGTGGGTTTCGACGACGACGGCAACATTCTGGGCGTCGATTTCATGTTCGCGGCGCGCTGCGGCTTCTCGTCGGACTTGTCCGGCCCGGTCACGGACCGCGCACTGTTCCACTGCGACAACACCTATTTCTGGCCGGCGGTGCATGCGCAGTCGGCGCCGCTCTACACCAACACGGTGTCGAACACGGCGTTTCGCGGCTTCGGCGGCCCGCAAGGCATGGTCGGCGCCGAACGCGTCATCGACGAGGTTGCCTTTGCCGTCGGCAAGGACCCGCTCGAAATCCGCAAGCTGAATTTCTACGGCACCTCGAATCGCAACGTCACGCCCTATCACCAGACGGTCGAGGACAACATCATCCACCGCATCGTCGCCGAACTGGAGGCGAGCTCAGACTATGCAAGCCGCCGCCGTATAATCGAGGCTTTCAACGCCAACAGCCGCTTCATCAAGCGCGGCCTGGCGCTGACGCCGGTCAAGTTCGGCATCTCGTTCACCGCCACCCACTACAATCAGGCCGGCGCACTGGTGCATGTCTATACCGACGGTTCGGTGCACCTGAACCATGGCGGCACAGAGATGGGGCAAGGCCTATACGTCAAAGTGGCGCAGGTGGTGGCGGAGGAGTTCCAGATCGACCTCGACCAGGTCAAGATCACCGCAACCACGACCGGCAAGGTGCCGAACACTTCGGCCACCGCGGCCTCGTCCGGCACCGACCTCAACGGCATGGCGGCGCAGAACGGCGCCCGCCAGATCAAGGACCGGCTGACCGATTTCGCCGCCGAAAAATACCAGGTACCGCGCGACCAGGTGCTGTTCCTGCCCAACCGGGTGCGCATCGGCAATCAGGAAATCGCCTTCGCCGACCTGATCAAGCAGGCCTATATGGCCCGCATCCAGCTGTCGGCGACAGGCTTTTACAAAACGCCGAAAATCCACTGGAACCGCGACAAAGGCGAAGGCCGCCCCTTCTACTATTTCGCCTATGGCGCCTCGTGCTCGGAAGTCTCGGTCGACACGCTGACCGGCGAATATGTAGTCGAGCGCACCGACATCTTGCATGACACCGGCCGTTCGCTGAACCGTGCCATCGACCTCGGCCAGATCGAGGGCGGCTTCATCCAGGGCATGGGCTGGCTGACCACGGAAGAATTGTGGTGGGACGACAAGGGCCGGCTGCGCACCCACGCGCCGTCGACCTACAAGATCCCGCTGGCGTCCGACCGGCCGAAGATCTTCAACGTCACGCTGGCCGACTGGCCGGAAGCCAACGAGCCGACGGTGCACCGCTCCAAGGCGGTCGGCGAACCGCCCTTCCCGCTCGGCATGTCGGTGCTGCATGCGCTGTCGGACGCGGTGGCAAGCGTTGCCGACCACACGGTCTGTCCGCGACTCGATGCGCCCGCAACGCCGGAGCGTGTGCTGATGGCGATCGAGGGGCTGAGAGGCGCAAAGCCGGCCTGATCGAGCCAAAACGTGCAAATTCAGCCCGGAAACGCTATGTTTCCAAGGTGGGAATGCAGACAATGAACTCGAAAGTGCAAAGCCTGAAAGCGTTTCTCGGCAGCGCCGGGCGGCTTGCCTTGGTCGACGTGGCCGGCACCAAGGGCTCGACGCCGCGCGAGAAGGGCGCGTTCATGCTCGTCTCGCAGGCAGCGATTTTCGGCACGATCGGCGGCGGCCAGCTCGAATACATGGCGATCGACAAGGCCCGGCAGATGCTTTTCTCCCCCCTCGAGGGGGAGATGGCCGCGAAGCGGCCAGAGGGGGTCCTCTCAGAAGGCACTGCTAGGGCGTCGCGCACGGCCGCAACGACCCCACCCGGCGGCTTCGCCGCCACCCTCCCCTCGAGGGGGAGGGGAACCCGCATCGAAGTCGACGAAGTCTGCGCCACGCTCGACATACCGCTTGGCCCCGAGATCGGCCAGTGCTGCGGCGGGCGCGTCGAAGTGCTGATCCGGCTGGTCGATGCCGCGATTGCCGGAGACCTGATCGCAACGGCTGAAGCCGAAGAGGCGCAGCTGCCGCATGTCTATATCTTCGGCGGCGGCCATGTCGGCCAGGCGCTGGCCTCGACCATCGCACTCCTTCCCGTCCATGCCGTCGTCATCGAGACGCGCGCCGAGGCGCTGGAGGGCATGCCTGAGACGGTCGAGACGCGACTGACGCCGATGCCCGAGGCCGAGATACGCAAAGCGCCCGCCGGCACGGCTTTCGCCATCCTCACCCACGACCATGCGCTCGATTTCCTGATCGTCGCCGAGGCGCTGAAGCGCGGCGACGCAGCCTATGTCGGCATGATCGGCTCAAAGACCAAGAAAGCGACATTCAAGCACTGGTTCCTGAAATCGGCGGAGGGCACCGAAGCGGAATTCGCCCGTCTCGTCTCGCCGATCGGCGGAGACGCCGTCAAGGACAAGCGCCCACCGGTGATCGCTGCATTGACGGCCGCCGAGATCATGACGGCGCTGGTCGTTCACAACGCGGCGCCAAATGTCGACCATCAGGTTAGACCAGACAAAGAAACAGCCGGCTAAGTTTTCGCCGCAATTAGGCGGGCCGCTTCAACCCCAGATGCTCGCGCAAGGTGCTTCCTTCGTATTCCTTGCGGAATAGCCCACGGCGCTGCAGTTCCGGCACCACCAGTTCGCAAAAGGCATCGAGCTCGCCGGGAAAGTAAGACGGCATGACATTGAAGCCGTCGGCCGCGCCGCCTTCGAACCGCGCCTGCAATTCGTCGGCGACCTGCGCCGGCGTGCCGACGATGCGCCAATGGCCGCGCGCGCCGGCGAAGTGGCGGGCAAGCTGGCGGATGGAAAGCCCGTCGCGGCGCGATTGTTCGACAACCAGCGCCTGGCGGCTCTTCATCCCCTCGGTCTCCGGCAGTTCCGGCATCGGCCCGTCGATCGGATAGCGCCAGAGGTCGGAAATGCTGAGATAGCTGGACAGCAGCGCCACGCCGACATCGTCGGGGATCAGCGCCTGCAGTTCTTCATGTCTCTCGCGGGCTTCGGCCTCGGTTTCGGCCACTACGGGCGACACGCCGGGCATGATCTTGATGTCGTCGGGCTCGCGCCCATAGGCGGCCATGCGCCCCTTGAGATCGTCATAGAAGGCTTTCGCTTCCTCGAAGGTCTGCGCCGCCGTGAACACCACATCGGCGGTGCGGGCGGCAAGGTCGCGCCCGACATCCGAGGCGCCGGCCTGGACCATTACAGGTGCGCCCTGCGGCGATCGCGGCAGGTCGAGCGGATCTCGCACCGAAAAGCTCTGGCCGTCATGGCCGCGAAAGTTGCCGCCTTGCCAAAGTCCTGACACCACCTCGGCGAATTCGCGCGCCCGCTCATAGCGATCGGCATGGGGCTTGAGGCCCGTGGCGCCGAAATTGGCGGCTTCGATGGGGCTGGCTGACGTCACAAGGTTCCAGCCGGCGCGGCCGCAGCTTAAGTGATCAAGCGACAGAAAGGTGCGCGCCAGGCCGTAAGGCTCGTTGTAGCTGGTCGAGGCCGTCGAGACGAGGCCGATGCGGCTGGTCTGGACGGCGAGCGCCGACAGCAGGCTGATCGGCTCGAAGCCGATCGAGCGTGAGGTCTGGCTGGCAATGCCGACATTGGCTTCGCGCAGGCCGGCGGCGTCCTCGCAGAACACCATGTCGAACTTCGCCGCCTCCGCCGTGCGCGCCAGATGGATGTAGTGGTCGATGTCGATGCCGGCGGTGACATGCGCCTTCGGGTGGCGCCAGGCGGCGATGTGGTGGCCCGCCGCCCACAGGAAGACGCCGAGCTTCATCTGGGGGGTCATCGGGCCCCTCCGGCAAGTCCGAGATGCGAGCGCAATGTCGTTCCGGGATAACCCGGCCGGGCAAGTCCGCGCCGCTGCAACTCCGGCAGCACGCGGCCGAAGAAGCCATCAAGGGCCGAGGGCAACATCGCGATGTTGAATCCGTCCCAGCTTTGCGAGCGGAACGATGCCTCGAGAGTGTCGGCAGCGACATCGACATCGACAGTCAGCAGCAGCTTGACTGCATCCGGATCGCGTCCGCACGCTGCAACGCGCCGCTTCAGATCGTCATGGGGCGGCTTGGCGTCCTGAACCTCGTCTAGCAGCACGACATCGGCGGTGCGCGCGGCGATGTCCAGGTCTGAGACCGACAGGCCGGACATCACCAGCACCGGCGTGTCCTGCGGCGAGCGCGCGACGTTGAGCGGGCCGCGCACGGAGAAAAATTCACCCTCGTGGTCGAGCAGGTGCATCTTTTCGGGATCATGAAAACGGCCGCCGGCCTTGTCGAACAGCAGCGCATCCGCATCCCAGCCCTGCCACAAGCCTTGGACGATGCCGATATATTCTTCGGTACGACGGCGGAAATCGTCCTGCGAGAATCCTTCCGGCCGGCTGAAATTGGCGGCCTCGCGTGGCGCCTGCGCCATGGTCGCGCGCCAGCCGGCGCGGCCGTGGCTGATAATGTCGAGCGAGGCAAAACGGCGCGCCAGATTGTAGGGCTGGTGGGCCACGGTCGAGGCGGTGGCGACAAGACCGATCCTGCTCGTCACCGTCGCCAGCGCCGCCAGCAAGGTCGTGGCCTCGAAGGGGCTCGACCCGGCGCTGTCCAGCACGGAATCATCGAGGACAATCATGTCCAGCCCGGCCGCTTCCGCCTGCCGGGCAAAGCCGGCCAGGTCGCTGAAGGTGAGCGGTGGCCCGGAAGCAATGTTGAGCGAAATGGCGAGGTGCATTGTGGTTTGCTCGTCAGTCGGCGCGGAGCCATCTAGGCGGAGTATGCAAACCTAAAGTCGCCGCCGTGCAAGGCAACCCTTGCGACTGGGCCAACAGTCCATCACGTGCCGGCCAGCCTATTTGCCGGCCAGAATATCCCTGATCAGCCGCTGGCAGCGCTCGGCCATGAAGTCGAGCAGCAGCCGCACCTTGGGATCCTGCAGCTTCTTGTGCGGATAGACGGCGGCGAACTGCACCGGGGTCGGCGGCGTGCTGGCCAGGATGACCTGCAGCCGCCGGTCGCGGATGAACGGTTCGACCTCGAAGCGCGGCTTGTTGATGATGCCGCGCCCGGACAGCGCCCAGCCGGTCAGCACGTCGCCGTCGTCGGTGTCGTAGGGGCCATGCACCTCGTATTTCTGCGGGCCGGACGGCGTTTGCAGCGTCCAGACATATTCGCGCGCCCCGGAGTAGCGCAGCATCAGGCAGTCGTGCTTCTTGCCGATCAGTTCCTGTGGCTCCACCGGTTCGCCGCGCGCTTCCAGATATTTCGGCGCCGCGACCAGCACACGCTCGCATTCCATGATGCCGCGCATCCTCAGGCTGGAATCCTCGATGATGCCGAGCTTGAAGGCGACGTCGATGCCTTCCTTCATGATATCGATGTTATGATCCGAGAGCCTCAGCCGCACCTCGATATCGGGGTATTTGTCGTGAAAATCCGGAATGCCTGACGCCACCAGCCGCCGGCCGAGGCCGAGCGGCGCCGTCACCCGGATGGTTCCGCGCGGCTGGCCGGAGAGCGCCGAGACTGCGGCTTCCGCCTCGGTGATCGCTTCCAGCACCTGCTTGGCGCCGGAATAAAATACGTTGCCGTGCTCGGTCGGCATCAACTGCCTGGTCGTGCGGTTGAACAGCCGCACACCAAGGTGTTTTTCCAGTTCCTTGATGCGGTTCGACGCGACCGCCGGCGAAATGCGCATGTCGCGGCCCGCCGCCGACAGATTGCCAAGCTCGACGACGCGAACGAAGACGGCGATGTTGTCGAGATAGGCCATAAGATTTTCGTGGCTCTCAAACGGCTGCGTGGGATCAACCTACTATTTTCCATTTTTTTTTGAAAGTCATCGTACACCTCGCCTCTTTTCGTTTGCGTACCACACCGTAAAGTCAGCCAATCGGCAGGGACGATTTCACATGATGGATTTCGCGATTTTCTGGGACTGGCTGAGCTTTGCCGTGCGCTGGCTGCACGTCGTCACCGGCATCGCCTGGATCGGCTCGTCCTTCTATTTCGTCGCCCTCGATCTCGGCCTGCGCCAGCGCCCCGGCATGCCGGTGGGCGCCTTCGGTGAGGAATGGCAGGTGCATGGCGGCGGCTTCTACCACATCCAGAAATATCTGGTGGCGCCGGCCGAAATGCCCGAGCATCTGACCTGGTTCAAATGGGAATCCTACGCCACCTGGCTGTCCGGCTTCGCCATGCTGTGCGTGGTCTACTATGCCGGCGCCGACCTGTTCCTGATCGATCCCAACGTGCTGCCGATGTCGGTGCCGGTCGGCATCCTGCTGTCGATGGCCACGATCGGCGTTGGCTGGGTGGTCTACGATCTGCTCTGCCGTTCGCCGCTCGGCAAAAGCGACACCGGCCTGATGCTGGTGCTCTATGGCGTGCTGGTGTTCATCGCCTGGGGGCTGACGCACCTGTTCACCGGCCGCGCCGCCTTCCTGCATCTCGGCGCCATCACCGCCACGATCATGTCGGCTAACGTCTTCATGGTGATTATCCCCAACCAGAAGATCGTCGTTGCCGACCTTATTGCCGGCCGCAAGCCCGATCCGAAATACGGCAAGATCGCCAAGCAGCGCTCGTTGCACAACAATTACCTGACGCTGCCGGTGCTGTTCCTGATGCTGTCGAACCACTATCCGCTGGCGTTTGCGACGGAGTTCAACTGGGTCATCGCCTCGCTGGTGTTCATCATCGGCGTCTTGATCCGGCACTATTTCAACACCGTGCATAAGCGTGCCGGCAACCCGCACTGGACCTGGATGGCGGCCGCCGTGCTGTTCATGATCATCATCTGGCTATCGACAGCGCCGAAAATACTGACCGGCGAACCCAAGGCGTCCGCTGCGGCCGAGGTCTACATCGCCTCTTCGCATTTCCCGGCCGTGCGCGACACCGTGCTTGGCCGCTGCTCGATGTGTCATGCGTCCGAGCCGGTTTATGAAGGCATCTACCAAGCGCCGAAGGGCGTGATTCTCGACACCGACGCCGGCATTGCCGAGCATGCCCGCGAGATCTACCTGCAGGCTGGGCGCAGCCATGCCATGCCGCCGGCCAACGTCACCCAGATCAGCGACAAGGAGCGGGCGCTGCTGGTCGTCTGGTTCGAAGGCGCAGGGAAATAAGCATGACTTCCACACTTCTGCGCGGCCGCACGCTGAGCTTTTTGCGCTGGCCCGAAACCACAGACGACCATGCCGCCTGGCGCTATGAGGAGGATGGCGGCCTGCTGATCCGCGATGGCCGAATCGTTGCCGCCGGCGCCTACGCCGATGTCGAAAGGGAGGCCGGCGAGGGCGTAAGGAAGATCGACCACCGGCCGCATCTGCTGTTGCCGGGCTTCATCGACGCGCATGTGCATTTCCCGCAGATGCAGGTCATCGCCTCTTATGGCGCCGAGCTGCTCGACTGGCTGAACACCTATACGTTTCCAGAAGAGACAAAGTTCGCCAACGCCCAGCATGGCCGCCGCATAGCGCGGCTGTTCCTGGACGAGATGGTGCGCCATGGCACGACGACGGTCGCCGCCTATTGTTCGGTGCACAAGGCCTCCGCCGAGGCTTTCTTTGCCGAATCGCACGACCGCAACATGCTCAACATCGCCGGCAAGGTGATGATGGACCGCAACGCGCCGGCAGGCGTGCTCGACACGCCGCAATCGGGTTACGACGACACCAAGGCGCTGATCGCGGAATGGCATGGCAAAGGCCGGCAGCATTATGCGATCACGCCGCGCTTCGCCATCACCTCCTCGCCCGAACAGCTCGAGATGTCCGGTGCGCTGTGTCGTGAACATCCCGATTTGCACATGCAGACGCATCTGTCGGAAAACCACGCCGAGATCGCTTTCACGCAAAAGCTCTATCCGCAGGCGCGCGATTATACCGACGTCTACGAGCAGTACGGGTTGTTGGGACCAAAGAGCCTGTTCGGCCACTGCATCCATCTGTCGGAGCGCGAAGCGGATGCACTGTCGGACTCAGGCTCGGTGGCGGTGTTCTGCCCGACCTCGAACCTGTTCCTCGGCTCCGGCCTGTTCGACTACCAGCGCTTCCGCCGCCGCGACAAGGCGCTGCGCATCGCGGCGGCCACCGATGTCGGCGGCGGCACCAATTACTCGATGCTGCGCACCATGGACGAAGGCTACAAGGTGATCGCGCTGAATGGCGAGAAGCTGAACCCGTTCCAGTCCTTCTGGCAGATAACGCGCGGCAATGCCGAGGCGCTGTCGGTGGCGGACAAGGTCGGCACGCTGGATCAAGGCACCGATGCCGACATCACCGTGCTCGATGCCCGGGCGACGCCGGCGATGCGGCTTCGGATGGAGACTGTGCAGACGCTGGCCGAGGAATTGTTCCTGCTGCAGACGCTGGGCGATGACCGCGCTGTGCGCGAAGTCTATGTCGCGGGGCGGCCGGCCAAGAGCGACATGACCAGTCAGGCTTGACCCGACGGCAGCCATCGGTCAAACCGTGCGGCGACATTTGACAGGGAACACCATGGCCGCTGCGGACGACATCGCGCTGATCCAGAAACAGGAAGAGACGCTGGTCTTCGCGACCTTCGACGAGGCCGTCGCCTTTAAGATAGGCGCGGCGATCCGTGAGCGGGCGCTGGCTGAGGTCATGCCCATCATCGTCGACATCAGGCTGTGGGATCGCCCTCTGTTTTATGCCGCGATGCCGGGTTCGAACGCCTCCAACCCCGACTGGGCGCGGCGCAAGATCAACGTGGTCAAGCGTTACCTCAAAAGCACCTACCGTCTGGTGTTGGAACAGCAGCGGCCGGACCGCACCTTCAAGATCGGCGAAGGTCTGGACATCGCCGACTATGTGCTGGCCGGCGGGGGCTTTCCGATAAGTGTGAAGGGGGCCGGCGTCATCGGTGCGATTACGGTCTCCGGTCTGCCCGAACGCGAGGACCATGGTGTCGTCGTCGAGGCGATCTGCGCCCATCTGGGCGTCGACCCGCGTAAACTGGCTTTGCCGCCGGAAACAAAATGACCGATCCCAAGCCTTTCCTCATCTCGATCTTCAATGCCGCCGTCGCCGCCGCCGACCCGGAGCGGACGATCCAGGATCATCTGCCGGCGAAGCCCAAGGGCCGCACGATCGTTATCGGCGCCGGCAAAGGCTCGGCACAGATGGCGGCAGCCTTTGAAAAGGTGTGGGATGGGCCGATCGAAGGGCTGGTCGTCACCCGCTATGGCTATGGCGCCAAATGCGAGCGCATCGAGATCGTCGAAGCGGCGCATCCGGTGCCGGACGCGGCCGGGCTTGAGGCCTCGCGGCGACTGCTTGAGAAGGTGCAGGGGCTGACGGCTGACGATCTGGTCGTGGCGCTGATATCGGGTGGCGGCTCGGCTCTGTTGCCATCGCCTGCAGCCGGCCTGACGCTGGCGGACGAGATCGCCGTCAACGAGGCGCTGCTTGCTTCCGGCGCGCCGATTGCCGCGATGAACACCATTCGCAAGCATGTCTCGACCATCAAGGGCGGCCGGCTGGCCGCGGCCGCCTGGCCGGCCAAAGTGGTGTCGCTGGTGGTCTCCGACATTCCCGGCGATAATCCAGCTTTGGTCGCCTCCGGTCCGACTGTGCCGGACACCGGCAGTCGCGCAGATGCGCTGGCCTCGATTGCGGCCTACGGCATGAAACTGCCCGAAGCCGTCATGGCGCATATCAATTCGCCGACCGCCGATGCGCCAAGTCCTGGGGATGAGCGCTTTTCACGCAATGAAGTGCATCTGATCGCTTCTGCCGGCGTGTCGCTGGAAGCAGCAGCGGCGGAGGCAAAACGCCAAGGCATCGAAGCCGTCATCCTCTCCGATTCCATCGAGGGCGAAGCACGCGAGGTGGGTGGCGTGCATGCCGCCATTGCGCGCGAGGTGGCGACGCGCAACCGGCCATTCCAGAAGCCAGTGCTGATCCTGTCGGGCGGCGAGACAACGGTCACTTTGCGCGCCCCCATTGACGGGAAAAGGGGCAAGGGCGGCCGCAACTCGGAATTCCTGCTGGCTTTCGCCATTGGCATCAGCGGTGCGGACAATATCCATGCCCTGGCCGCCGACACCGACGGCATTGACGGCTCGGAAGACAATGCCGGCGCCTTCGCCGATGGTTCGACGGTGTCGCGCATGCTTTCAGCCGCCGTCGACGCCAAGGCGATGCTTGCGGGAAACAATGCCTGGACGGCGTTCAATGCCGTCGGAGATCTATTTGTGCCCGGACCTACGGGCACGAATGTGAATGATCTCAGAGCAATCCTGATCAGATAGGCGAACCGCTCAAGCCGCCATCAGCCGCTTCACCTGCTTCATATCCTGCAAGAACCGTTCGCGCTCGGCTTCCTTGTCTGCCGGCTCGTGGATGCGCAGTATGAAGGATGGATGGATGGTGATGAACACGCGCAAACCATCCTCGCGTTCGATCACCTCACCGCGCATTTTCGTCACCGGGATCGCCTTGCCCAGCAGCGACAGCGCCGCCGTTGCGCCAAGTGCCACCGCAAGGTCCGGCTTGATCAGGTCCAACTCCCTGTCCATCCACCAGCGGCAGGCCTGCACCTCACCGGCATTCGGCTTGGAGTGGATGCGGCGCTTGCCGCGCGGTTCGAATTTGAAATGCTTTACGGCATTTGTGACGTAGACTTTATGCCGGTCGACACCGGCGTCGTCCAGAATCGCATCGAACACCTTGCCCGCCGGCCCGACGAAAGGTTTGCCGGCGAGGTCCTCCTGGTCGCCCGGCTGTTCGCCGACGAAGACCACCCTGGCATTGTCAGGCCCCTCGCCGAACACGGTCTGTGTCGCGTCGCGCCAGAGCGGGCAGCGGCGGCAGCCTATTGCCGCCTCGCGCAACTCCGCGATCGAAGTGTCCTGGTGCGACATCGGTCCGATGTCATCGAAACCGCGCCCAACCGGCGGCTTTGCCCGATGTTGAAGGTTGAAGGTGACCATCCTTTGCCTCGTCCATTCGATTATGAAATGGAGCGGGCGGACTATGGTTCCTTTCAGAGCGTGTTCGAGAAGCGATTCCGTGAGCCGATCACCGCTTATCAAGCACACTTTTAGCGACGCTCGACGCCCTTTGCCGCCAAGACGTCATCAACGGCTGTCGATATCAGAAATTCCGACAGCTGCCTGGCGGCTTCTGTGTCAATTGGATCGGCGCTGATGCCAATGGCGAAGTCAATGTAACTTTGGAGTTCTGCCGGAAACTGACCGACGAGCGTGACCTCGGGTGCGGCGGCGAGAATCGAAGTCACCGGAACGACGCCCAACTCGGCTTCCCCACGGCCCACGGCCAGCGCCGTCTGCCCTCCTGCTATGGCCACCAGCTTGGGCTTAACCTCATCCGCTATTCCCAAGCGTTCCAGCAAACCGGAGAAATAACCACCGCTGGTTCCTTCACTGGCGTAGGCGATTGATCTGGCGCTCTTCAGTGCGTGTTCGAATGCTTCCACGGACCGAATGTTGAGCGGTCGACTGTCTGCCCTGGCCGCTACCCCCATTGCGATCCGGCCAAATGCTACCTGACTCCCCGCCTTGACCTTTCCCAAGGCGATGAGATCCAGAACCAGGTTCGGATTGATGATAACGAGGTCAAAACGCTCCCCGGCCTCAATCCGCTTTTTTACTATCGGATTGAGGTCCCATTCGGTCGCAACTGTGAATCCTGCAGCCGTTTCGAACTGGGATATGAGGGCAAGGACTGCGGGTCGGACCGCAATGGCCCCGAAAAGCCGAATTTCCTGATTCATGGCCTAACCTGAAATCGGTCGGAACGACCTCCCCCTATAATGCGTATCTAAGCCTGCTTCCACGGCTGGCTGTTCATTCCATGGCCAGCGTCCCATCGTGCCGGCTTCCGAACAAAGTCGACACCCGATGCATCACGCCAGAGTCCTCGTCGGGAATGCACGCTCTCACACTTCGTGCAGATAGAGGTGGTAGTCGAGCTCGCTGACAGTGCGGGCGACGCGCAGATATTCAGACTGCTTGATCGCCACGAAGGTGCGGTGCAGATCCTCGCCCAGCGCCTCTTTCAGGAAGCTCGACGCCCGGGCCGCCTCGATCGCGGCGCGCCAGTCGACCGGCATGGTCGTGCGCGTGACGGCTGCTTCATAGCCATTACCAGTCGTCTCCGGACCGGGGTCGAGACCTTCATTAAGTCCCTTGACGATGCCGGCCAGCACCGTCGCCGCGATCAGATACGGGTTAGCATCGACGCCCGACGGCCGATGTTCGATGCGCCGGTTCTTCGCGTCACCCGCCGGCACGCGCAGCGCCACCGAACGGTTGTTGACGCCCCATGTCGGCGCCACCGGCGCATAGGATTGCGAGACGAAGCGCCGCCAGGAATTGGCATGCGGCGCAAACACCAGCATCGATTCGGCCATGGTCTGGATCAGACCGCCGAGCCCTTGCAGCAGCGGCAGCGACCAGCTTTCCCCGCCGGCCTCGGCAAAGACGTTTCGGCCGTTCTTGTCCTGCAGCGAGACATGGAAATGCATGCCGGAGCCGGCGTATTTTTCGATTGGCTTGGCCATGAAGCAGGCGGTTACACCGTGGCGGCGCGCCTGCGCCCGCACCAGCCGCTTCAGCATCACCAGATCGTCGGCCGCCCGCATCACGTCCTTGCGGTAGTTCAGCGTCAATTCGTACTGGCCGGGCGCATATTCGGAAATCACCGTCTCGGCCGGAATGCCTTGCGCCTTGGCCGCGGCATAGATGTCGGAAAACAGCGGCTCCATGCCGTGAAGATGGTCGACCGAATAGACCTCGGTCTTGGCCGAGCGGCGGCCGTCGAGCACGGCGTCCGCCGGCTTTACCTTGCCGTCGGCATCACGCTCATTGGCGAGCAGGAAGAATTCGAGCTCGAAGGCGCCGGCGGGATAGAGGCCCTTGGCTGCCAATATGTCGACCTGCCTGGCCAGCGCCAGCCGCGGGTCCGAAGACATTGGTTGTCCGTCGAGATGGTACATCGCCATCAGCAGCTGGCCGCGCGGTGGGCTGGTGCCGTAGAGCGGCACCAGCGTACCGGGGATTGGCCATGCCCTGAGGTCGCCGTCGCCGGTGGTCCAGATCAGCCCGGTCTCGTGCACATCCTCGCCGGTGATGTCGAGGCCGAGGATCGAGATCGGCATATGGCGGCCGCCCTCGAAAATGCTTTTCAGCTCATGCCGGCGCACGATCTTGCCGCGGCCGACGCCATTGGCGTCGGTCAGCACGATGTCGAAAGCTTCGATTTCAGGATGGGCGTCAAGAAAGGTTTGCGCCTCGGCGGGCGTCGAGCCCGAAGGTGAAGTCATGATTACTGTACTCAAGGTTTCCTTGGCGGTCCGTTCGGTAGCCGCCCGTTCAGTCGCCGTCCATTCAGTCGCTTGTCTCATGCCGTCAGCCTTGCCGCAACTGTGGCAAAGGCGGTGATCAGCCGGTTGACTTGGGCGCCGGTGGTGGCCGGCGAGATAAGCATCATGTTGTGGAAAGGCGCGATCAGCACGCCCTGGTTGACCAGCGCGACATGGACCGCCGCTTCGAGTTCCGGCGCGTGCGCAGTTTCGGCTTCGGCCCCATTGCGCAGCGGGCCGGGCGAGCAGATGAACTCGACTCGAGCGCCTACACGGGCGACGTGCCAGGGCAGATTGTAGCGGTCGATGACCCCGGTCAGCCCGGCGTCGAGGCGCAGCGCCAAACGGTCCATCCGGTCATAGTTCTCACTGGTCATCACGTGTTCCAGCGTGGCGCGCATGGCCGCGAACTGCAGCGGATTGGCCGACAGTGTCGTGCCCATGCCGGAATAACCCCGTTCCTTGCTTCTGTTGTAGTCGGCGTAGCGGCTCGCGACCTCATCGCTCATCCCCCACACGCTCGCCGGCACGCCGCCGGCGATCGGCTTGCCTAGCACGAACAGGTCGGGCTCCAGCCCGAACTTTCCGGTGTACCCGCCGGGGCCAGTGGAGATGGTGTGGGTCTCGTCGATCAAAAGCAGCGTGCCGGCCGCCCGTGTCAGCTTGCGCAACGCATCGTGAAAACCGCGATCCGGCAGCACCATGCAGGAATTGGTCAGCACCGGCTCGGCGATGACGCAGGCGACATCCTTGTCCTTGAGCGCCGCTTCCAGCGCTGCGACATCGTTGAATTCGATGACCTTCGCCGTCCTGGTCAGGTCGCGAAATTCGCCCGCCAGTCCCGGCCGGTTGACCGGCCTGCCGTCGACCAGCCGCACCATCGTCTCGTCGACCGAGCCGTGATAGCAGCCATTGAACACCAGTATCTTTTCTCGGCCGGTGACGGCGCGGGCAACCCGCAGCGCGAAGCGGTTGGCGTCGGTGGCGGTGGTGGCGATCTGCCAGAACGGCAGGCCGAAGCGCTGCATGAGCAGCGGCCCGATGGCCAGCGCATCTTCCGAAGGCAGCATATATGTCAGCCCGCGCCCTGCCTGGCGGCGGATGGCACGCGCCACCGGCGGCGGCGAATGGCCGAACATCGAGCCCGTGTCGCCGAGGCAGAAATCGTCGAGCCTAATACCGTCAATGTCGGTGATGGTGGCGCCCTTGGCTTTGTCGACCAGGATCGGGAACGGCGTCGGCCAGTCGTTCATCCAGTGCATCGGCACGCCGCCGAAGAAGCCCGGCAGGCCATTGCCAACCTTGGCCGCGGATTTCGGCCGCGCCTTGCGGAAGGCTTCCGCCTCGCTCGTCCGCAATGCGGCGATGCGGGCAGCGCTGATGCCGCCGGTCGATGGGCTGGAATGGTCGGTTGACTGCATGAAGATCCCTCTCGCCGGGCACTCTAGCCAATCGGCGTCTCAAACCGCAATTGGCCGCCGGGTCGCCCTGCATTGGGTCAGCGGCACCAGGCCGGCCTTGACCTTGACGCAAAGCCCGGTGCCAATGCGGTTGGCTTGTGGTTCTGGAGGGAGAAAATGCGGGCAATCGTTTCAACGGCAATGCTTCTGCTATCGGCTGGTACGGCCTTCGCATCGGGTGGCGTATGGTGTTCCGTTGACGGCAAGGCGGTAAAATTCGAGGTCGGCGCCGGCGTCACCACCGGCATGGGTGGACCGACCTTCAATTTTCGCGGCGATCTCGAAATTGTCGGCAGGCCGGAAGGCGACAGCCTTCACAAGACATCGTTCGAGGATTCCAACCTGACGCAGTACTGGCTCGACGACAAGGAATTGCGGCTGAACATCTACCACGAGACGGAGGTGAAAGACGCCATCAACTCGGTGGAACTGACGATCCTCACCAAGGCTCGCGACGAAGGCGAATATTTCGGCCGCTACACGCTCGCCATATATGATGCCGCGGCCGATACAGAAAAGGACGGCAAGCCCAAGACCTTGACCGGCAAGGTGTCGTGCGGGGCCGAATAAGGCTTAAGCAGAGATGTCGATGACGCCGCAATCGCCCGCGGCGCTGCCGAAGGCGATGCGGCGCTCTTCCTTGTCCCACATCATCGATGTGATGGCGCCCTTGCCTTGCCGGCGCAGCAGCACTTCCCTGGCATCGGCAAAGCGCACCGCCATCACCATGCCGTCGTCATAGCCTATCGCCGCCACATCCTGGCTCGGGTGACAGGCAACGCAGGTGACCATCGCATTGCCGCGGGTGCCGAGTTCCAGGGGTGCCTTGCCCATCGGCCCGTCCTTGCCGGAAAACGGCCAGACGATCGCCGCCGGCGCGCCGGAACTCGCCAGCCATTTGCCTTTGACGCTCCATGACAGACTTTTGACCTTGCCGGGGTAGCCGGTCATGCGCATGTGCTTGCCGTCGGCCAGCTTCCAGCCATGCAGCGCGTTTTCCTGCATGGTGGTGACGAGGAAGGCGCCATCCGGCGAAAAGGTGATGCCGGTGTGGGCGCCGGCCCATTCGAGCTCTACCGGCTTGCCCTCGGCGGCCGGAAAATGCAGCGTCGCGCCATTGTAGCGGGCGACGCCAAAGCGCATGCCCTTGGGCGAAAAGGCCAGCCCCTCGACCGAACGCGGATGGACAAACTCTTTGGTCCTGCCGTCGGCGAAGCGCACGAAGGCGGTCTTGCCCGTGGCATAGGCGATGGCGCCTTGCGGACCGGCGGCGACGCTGGTGATCCATTTCTTGCCGGCGCTCGCCAGTTCGCTGACATTGCCACCTGCGGTAACGGTAAAAATCTTGCCGTCCTCGCCGCCGGTGATCAGCCGATCGTTTGCCACATCGTGGAAGGCTGCCAGCAATCCATCATTGGCCTGCACAGTCTTGTGGCCATTGTCGAGCCGATGAATGGCGCCATCGGCCAGCGCAAAATGCGGCACGTTGTCGAGAAAGACGGCGGCAACGCAATGGCCATCGAGGTCGAGAGGGGCAACAGTGGGCATCAGAACCGTTCCAATGAAGTTTGTCGCCACCCCCTGAAGGCGGCCAGCGCGGCCAGGTGTGGCGCCAACCTTCTCCCCTTGTGGGAGAAGGTGGATCGGCGCGCAGCGCCGAGACGGTTGAGGGGTGGGCGAAGGATCGCCGTCGGTGCCAAGCTGGAGCACCCCTCATCCGACTTCGCTTCGCGAGGCCACCTTCTCCCACAAGGGGAGAAGGAAAGAAGCGGCAGCGCTAGCTCTATAAGGCTTGGAAATCAAGCCGCCTGGCAGGCGTCAAAACTCTTCTTCAGCCGCTCGGCATCGAGCTCTCGGCCGATGAAGACCAGCCGGCTCTCATGCTTCTCGCCGTCCTTCCAGGCGCGCTGATGGTCGCCTTCAATGATCATGTGCACGCCCTGGATGACATAACGCTCGTCGTCGCCCTTGAGTGCGATGATGCCTTTCAGCCGCAGGATGTTGGGGCCTTCCATCTGGGTGATCTTCTCGATCCACGGGAAGAATTTCTTCGGGTCCATCTCGCCGCCCCGCAGCGACACCGACTGGACCGTCACGTCATGGATGTCGGAGGGGTGCGCGTGATCATGGTGGTGATGATCGTGGCCGTCATGATCGTGGTGGTGGTGATCGTGGTCGTGATCATGGTGGTCGTGGTCATGATCGTGCGCTTCGAGGAAATGCGGGTCGTTCTCCAGCGCGCGGGTCAGATCGAAGGCGCCGCGGTCGAGCACTTCGGACAGCGCCACACCAGCGCGCGTGGTGCGGTGGATCCTGGCCGCCGGGTTGATGGCGCGGATGGTCGCTTCGACCTTGGCAAGTTCTTCCGGCGTCACCAGATCGCTCTTGTTGAGCACGACGACATCGGCGAAGGCGATCTGGTCCTCGGCCTCCCTGGAATCCTTGAGCCGAAGCGGCAGATGCTTGGCGTCGACCAGCGCAACCACCGCGTCGAGCTTGGTCTTGGAGCGCACGTCGTCGTCCATGAAGAAGGTCTGCGCCACCGGCACGGGGTCGGCCAGACCCGTGGTCTCGACGACGATGGCGTCGAAACGGCCGGGGCGGCGCATCAGGCCTTCGACGACGCGGATCAGGTCGCCGCGCACCGTGCAGCAGACGCAACCATTGTTCATTTCGTAGATTTCCTCGTCGGATTCCACGATCAGCTCGTTGTCGATGCCGATCTCGCCGAATTCATTGACGATGACGGCATAACGCTTGCCGTGGTTCTCCGACAGGATGCGGTTGAGCAGCGTCGTCTTGCCTGCGCCGAGGTAACCGGTGAGAACGGTCACGGGGATTTGCGTCGTCTGTGCATCGCTCATGTCTTGCCTCGAAATGGCTGGGCCGTGAAATTCCGGCCGCAAGAAGGGATTGTCGGCCTGATATAGGATGTGCGCCGGCCTTTTGCACGGGGCAAACCGCCTGGGCGTTTGACCCAGGGGTGACAAGCGAATGGGTGGACCGAAATATCACCCGTGCGAGGGATGCGGACCGTCCAAGGCGTCGCCTGAAACACCTCGTCGTCGACCTGTTCGGAGCCGCGCCGCGCCAAACCGTTGCAATCGCCTTGGCGGAAACTTGTTTGTCATCTAACTGAAATAAACATCTGGCATCACCACGGTGGGCACCACAAATGCTTGCCGGCAAAGCTGTTTCGAAAGCCGGAATCTTTTTGATCGTCGATTGCCAACCGGCCGGCTGCGTCTATGCTGCACGCACCGGTACGGCCGAAGAGGGATCACCATGGCCAAGGCGGACAAGACTGCAACGATGAGCCGGCTGCATTCGGCGGCAAGGCTGGCAAGGACCGCGCTGGCGGCGCGGCTTCTGGCGCACGGCTTCTATGCCGGCCAGGACCAGATCATGTTGACGCTCGACCGCGAGGACGGCCAGACGCCCGGCAATCTCGCCGGCCGCCTCGGCGTGCGCCCGCCGACCATCACCAAGACCATCAACCGGCTTCAGGCGCAGGGTTTCCTGGAAAAGCGCGCCTCCTCGGCGGATGCCCGCCAGGCGCATATTTTCCTCACCGATACCGGCCGCGAAATCATCCACGCCATCGAGAAATCGGTGAAGAAGACGGAAAAGCAGGCCTTGAAGGGCCTCGACAAGAAAGAGCAGAAGGCGCTGTTCAAGCTGCTCGCCCGCATCGAGGCCAATCTGTCGAACGAAGAACTGGTGCTCGTCGACGACGAGACCGACATCGACGATTGATCATCCTGACCTAGGCCGCCACCGAAGGTCCGCGCACCAGCGCCGACCAGCGCCCGGGCGTCAGGCCGAATGCTTTCTTGAAATGTCTGTTGAAATGGCTCTGGTCGCTGAAGCCGGCGCCAACCGCGATCTCGGCCAGCGGCTCGCCGATCTCGATCATCCGCCTTGCCTTTTGGAGCCGGCGCATCAACAGGAAACGATGCGGGCTGGTGGAATAGGTCGCGCGGAAATGCCGTGACAGCGCATAACGGTCGAGCCCGGTGATGGCTTCCAGCTCATCGGAACGGACGGGCCGCTCGGCATTCTCCTCGAGATAGCCGCGTGCCAGCGCCGCGGCGCGCCAAGCCGTCTTTCCCATCGTCTTTGCCTTCTGTCCGCCATGGCGCCCCAGATGCTGCGCCAGTTCGGCAACGAAATCCGTAACGAACAACTCGTCCAGTCCCTCGTCGAGGGGCGACAGCGCCGAAAGCAGCGTGCCACGCAAGGCAGGGTCGCTCACCACCGCATCCCTGACAAAAGGCAGCGGCGCGCCGTCGAGGCAGTCGAGCAGCAGCGACGGCTCCAGATAGAGGATCCGGTAGCGCAAGCCGTCCTCGGTGCCGGCGCCGCCATCGTGCACTTCGTCAGGATGCAGCACGATTACCTGTCCGGGCAGGCTGTGGTTGACGGCGCCCCGATAGTGGAAGCGCTGCACACCGGAAAGCGTCACGCCAACGGCAAGCGTATCATGGCGATGGAGGTCGAAGGCGTTGCCGTGGAAATGCGCTTCTATGCGCTCAATGCCGGTGCTGCCGGGCGCCGAGACGATGCGATCGTCCGCGCACGAACGTTCAAGACCCTGTGCCGCCTCACCGTCTATACCCTGCGCCATCGCCTGTCCCTGCCCTTCATGGGCTTGCTCCCGGAGTCTTGATTTTGGTGTTCGATACAAAATTTGCAATCGTGCTGCGCGACGATCTCGCCGTCTGGCAGAAGCTCAACGTCACCGCATTCCTGACCAGCGGCATCGTCGCGCAATTCCCCGACATCATCGGCGAGCCCTACCGCGACCGCGCCGGCAATCTCTATAATCCGCTGTCGATCCAGCCTGTCATCGTGCTTTCGGCCGATGGGCCAACGCTCAATGCCATCCACCGGCGGGCGCTGGAGCGCAGCGTGGCGACGTCAGCCTATGTCGAGGAGATGTTTGCCACCGGCTTCGATGCGGCCAACCGCGCCGTCTTCGCCGAGTTTTCGCCTGAAGACGCCAGGATCGTCGGTATTGCGCTGCGCGCCGACAAAAAGCTGGTCGACAAGATCACCAAGGGCGCCCGCATGCATGCCTAGGGGTGTGTCGATGTTCAGGTGAGGCTGGCCTGCAAATGGCTGATATCTGCGCTTCCAGTACTCGCGTACGAAAAGTACGCTCCGTTCCGGTTCTCGAAACCCACTATTTTCGGCTCAGCCTGACCTGAATCTCAACACACCCTGATGCGTGGGCAAATTGGGTCTGATGTTCTGAGCCTGTACCCTGCGCCTGTTGTGCCAGTCGCTTTTGACTTGCCGGGCACAGGCGATTGCCGCAAAGGTAGGCGGCCATCCTCCCTGCCCGGCCTGACATTGAACGTTTCCGCAAAATCAGACGAAAGCGCAACGCCGCCTGCGGCGATGCTGTTCATGCTTTCGACCTATGTGTTTTTCACCTTTCTCGACACCTCGAGCAAATATCTGGTGCTGGCCGGCATCTCGGCGCTGATCGTCGCCTGGGCCCGCTTCACCGTCCATGTCCTGCTCGTCGGCATCTTTCTGCGCGGCTGGCGCGAGCCGTCGCGTTTCCGCGCCAACAACCTGCCCGCCCATATCCTGCGCGGCGGTCTGCTGTTCGGCTCGACCATGTGCAACGTCATGGCGCTCAAAACCCTGCAGCTGGCCGAGACCACCTCGATCTACTTCTTCGGCCCGATGGTGATAACCGCCCTTGCCGGCCCGCTGCTTGGCGAATGGGCCGGCTGGCGGCGCTGGCTGGCGATCCTGTCGGGCTTTGTCGGCGTGCTGGTCATCACAAGGCCGGGCGTCGGCGTTTTCGGCGTCGGCCATCTCTTTGCGCTCGGCTCGATGCTGTCGAACTCCTTTTACGTCATCATGACGCGGCGCATGTCGGCCAGCGAAAGCTCGGAGAGCCTGATCCTGTTTTCAGCACTCGCGCCGGCCGTGCTGCTTCTGCCCATGCTGCCGTTCTCACATCAGCTGCCGCAGGATGGCTGGCACTGGTTCATCCTGATGATGCTGGGCGTGTTCGGCGCCGGCGGCCACTGGCTTCTGGTGCAGGCCTACCGCCTGGCGACCACCACGGCGCTGGCGCCATACCCCTATTCGCAGATGGTCTGGATGATACTGTCCGGCTGGATCATCTTCCACCAATTCCCCGACCGCTGGACGCTGGTGGGGGCTGCCATCATCGTCGCCAGCGGCCTCTACATCATCCATCGCGAGCATCGTCTGCGGCTGCATAACAGGACTACTGTCGACGTTGAGGCGGAGGCGCTGGCGAAAAAACTTTGATTTGCTCCGAATCCGATGGCATAACGCCGCATTTAAAAAATTTAAAAAACTCGGGGAGCGAAGGGCTGGCACAGAAGATCAAGCTTTCGACGATCGCGGATGCGCTTGGCGTGTCCACGGCCACGGTCTCCCTCGCCTTGCGCGACAGCCCGCTGGTCGCAGGCAGCACGCGCGACCGCATCAAGGAACACGCCCGCGCCATCGGCTATATCTACAATCGCCGTGCCGCCTCGCTGCGCACCTCGCGCTCGGGCATTGTCGGGGTCGTCGTCCACGACATCATGAACCCGTTCTTTGCCGAGATATTGCGCTCGATCGAGAGCGAGCTCGACCGCAGCCGGCAGACCTTCATCCTGTCCAACCATTACGACCAGCTGGAAAAGCAACGCACCTTCATCGACACGCTGCTGCAGCTCGGCGCCGACGGCGTCATCATGTCGCCCGCCATCGGCACACCGGCTTCCGACATCGTCATGGCCGAGGAGAACGGCCTGCCGGCGGTGCTGATCGCGCGCACCGTCGAAGGCGCCGACGTGCCGGTGTTCCGCGGCGACGATGCCTATGGCACAGGACTTGCCACCAATCATTTGATCTCGCTCGGCCACAAGCGCATCGCCATGATCGGCGGCACCGACCAGACTTCGACCGGGCGCGACCGCTACCAGGGCTATCTCAACGCCATGGAAGCCGCCGGACTGGAAGTCAGGCCGTCCTGGCGCATTCCCGGTCCGCGCACAAAGCAGGGCGGATTCGAGGCGGCTGGACAGTTTTTGGCGCTGAAAGACAAGCCAACCGCCGCCTGCTGCTGGAATGATCTGGTTGCCATCGGGCTGATGAACGGCATTGCCCGCGCCGGCCTGGTGCCGGGCGCCGACATCTCGGTCACCGGCTATGACGATCTCGAGGAGGCGGCCATCGCGACACCGGCGCTCACCACAGTCTGGAATGGCCAGCGCGAGGTGGGCCGCCGCGCCGCCAGCGCGTTGCTCGACAAGTTGAACGGACAGGCGGTACGGCCGTCACAGGAACTGATCAAGCCGGAACTGCATGTGCGCCAGTCGACCGGCAAGCCGGTGGAGCGTGCATGACCAGGCCTGAGCAGCTGCACTCGGTCGCCGTTCTGGTGCCGGGGCGTTTCAACGACCATGCGGTCGATCGTATCGACCGGACCTTCAATCGCGTCAGGATCGAACGCGCCGATGCGGCGCTGGTCACCGACGAAATGCGCCGGACGGTGCGCGCCATTGCTTCCTTCGCCGGCGTCGATGCGGCGATGATGGATGCATTGCCCAATCTCGAACTCATCGCCTCCTTCGGCGTCGGCTATGATTCCGTCGATGCCGTCCATGCGGCCAAGAAAAACATCATGGTCACCAACACCCCGGATGTTTTGACGGAAGAGGTCGCCGACACCACGATAGGCCTTTTGCTCAACACCGTGCGTGAGTTGTACACGGCCGAGAAATGGCTGCGCGACGGCAGCTGGGTGAAGAAGGGCAACTATCCGCTGAGCCGGCTGACCTTGCGCGGCCGCCATGTCGGCATTTTCGGCATGGGCCGCATCGGCTTGGCCATTGCACGCCGGCTGGAAGCCTTCGGGCTGCCGGTCGCCTACCACAACCGGCGCAAGATTGAAGATCTCGCCTACCAATACCACCCGACGCTGAAGGGCCTTGCCGAAGCGGTCGATACGCTGATTTCGGTGGTGCCGGGCGGCGCTTCGACCGAAAAGGCGGTCAATGCCGAAATCCTGGCAGCGCTCGGCGCCAATGGCGTCTTCGTCAACATCGGCCGCGGCAGCACGGTCGATGAGCCGGCACTCGCTGCAGCCCTTGCCAACGGCACGATCGCCGCCGCCGGGCTCGATGTCTTTGCCGACGAACCGAATGTGCCCAAGGCCTTGCTCGAAGCGCCCAACACCTCGCTGCTGCCGCATGTCGGTTCGGCCTCGCACCACACGCGCCGCGCCATGGCGGATCTGTGCGTCGACAATCTGGTGTCCTGGTTCAGCGAACGCCGGCCGCTGACCCCGGTGCCCGAGACGGTGAATGTGAAGGCGACCGGTTAACGCCGGGGCGCGCCGGCCACATTTGTTAACGTCGGCTTAACCCTTCGAAATGATTATTCATCCAGTGCGTATGCGTGGATGAATACCAGAATGAAGAGACTTTCCGCATTGATTGCTGCCGCTGTTTTGTTCGGCGGCGTTCAGCTGTTTCACGGTAGCGGTGGCCAAAGCGCTGCCGACGAGATCACGCCATCCACCAGTTTCAGGCTGGTCGCCAATGGCGACGAAGGTGACTGCGCGGTTACCCGCGGCGCCGCGATCAATGATGGCCTGTCGCTGTTGGCGGTGGCGCCGAATTGCCGCCGGCTGCTGCCCGGCATCGAGCGGGCGAAATTCTGGCGCGAGGAGCAGGACGGCACGGTCGCCTTCAGCGCCGACGGCATCGACCCGATCGTCACTTTCTCGGTTGCCGATGGCGATGGCTACGAATCCTACGCGCCTGCCACGCCGCTGCTTTCGCTGGCGACAACCGATGACCGGGATCAATCCGCCGGCAATTGATCGTCGGGATTTACTCGGCCGCTGCCCGCGCGCCGGCTTTCGCCGCAGCATGCAGGCGCACCGCATCGCCGAAAGCGCGGAAAATCCTGGCCGAGTTGCTGTCCGACTTGACCCAGTATTCGGGGTGCCACTGCACACCGACGGCGAAGGCGCGGGCGTCCTTCACCGAAACCGCCTCGACCGTGCCGTCATCGGCGACGGCTTCGATCTGCAGCTTTGAGCCGAGCCGGTCGATCGCCTGGCGGTGCAGTGAGTTGACCTTCATCTCGCCGGCGCCGAACACACCGGCCAGGCAACTGCCGGCCTTGATCGAAATCGTCTGGTGAATGGCAAAACGCTCGTCCTGGTTGTCGCTCACCGGCGCGCGGTGGTCGAGCGAGCCCTCGCGCTCCTGGATCTCGGTGCCAAGCGTACCGCCCAGCGCCACATTCAATTCCTGGATGCCGCGGCAGATGGCAAGCAGCGGCACGCCGCGCTCGATCGCCTTGCGGATCAGCGGCAGCGTGGTGGAATCGCGGGCTGGATCGTAGGGGCCGTTGGCCTCGCTGGCGTCGCCGCCGTAGAGCGAGGGATGCACGTTGGACTTCGAGCCGGTGACCATGACGCCGTCGACCGACGACAGCAATTCGTCGAAATCGAGCCGGTCGCCGAAGGACGGCACCAAGAGCGGGAACACGCCGGCGCCGGAAAGTGCCGCCTCGATATATTGCTGCGGGGCGGCATGCCAGGTGTAGTTGTCGAACTGACGGACGTCGGTCGATATGGCGACGAGCGGCTGGTGCATTTTGGGTCCGGATTCCCTTTGAGGCGAAGCGAATAGCTGTTGTGCCTGCAAAATAGGCGATCCGAAGGCGCTTTTCCATGGCAAGTTTCGTTGTCTCGCATGGGCCACGCAATAAACGTTAGACTATAGTTGCAGGCCGGGCGCCCGCCTCACGGATTTGTCGCCAGTGCCGCCTTCAAATCTCCCCGCCATGCTGGACTCGACCCCTTGCCCGTGTATTGTTTCGGGCAAACCGATACCGGGTGACAGATGTCCCCGATATCGGTTTGTTGGTCCAATAGGGAGGAACTGCATGGATCGTCGTTCATTCATCCGCAAGGCCGGGGTCACCGGCGTGGGCGCCGTGGCAGCTGCCGCCACGCTTGCCGCGCCGGCAATCGCCCAGTCCAATCCGAAGGTGACATGGCGGTTGGCGTCATCCTTCCCCAAGTCGCTCGATACGATCTATGGCGGCGCGGAAGTCTTCTCCAAGATGCTGTCGGAAGCGACCGACGGCAATTTCCAGGTCCAGGTCTTCGCCTCCGGTGAGCTCGTGCCCGGCCTGCAGGCAGCCGACGCGACCACCGCCGGCACCGTCGAGGCCTGTCATACGGTGTCATACTATTATTGGGGCAAGGACCCGACATGGGCGCTGGGTGCGGCGGTGCCGTTCTCGCTCAATGCGCGCGGCATGAATGCCTGGCACTACCATGGCGGCGGTATCGACCTGTTCAACGAGTTTCTCGCCACGCAAGGGCTGTTCGGCCTGCCGGGCGGCAACACCGGCGTGCAGATGGGCGGCTGGTTCCGCAAGGAGATCAACACCGTCGCCGACCTTTCCGGCCTCAAGATGCGCATCGGTGGCTTTGCCGGCAAAGTTGTCTCGAAGCTCGGCGTCGTGCCGCAGCAGATCGCCGGTGGCGACATCTATCCGGCGCTGGAAAAGGGCACGATCGACGCCGCCGAATGGGTCGGGCCCTATGACGACGAGAAGCTCGGCTTCTACAAGGTCGCGCCCTACTACTACTATCCCGGCTGGTGGGAAGGCGGCCCGACCGTCCATCTGTTGTTCAACAAGGCGAAATACGAAGAGCTTTCGCCGGCCTACAAGTCGCTGGTGCACACCGCCGCCCAGGCGGCGGATGCCAACATGCTGCAGAAATACGACTTCCTCAATCCTGCGGCGGTGAAGCGGCTGGTGGCCGGCGGCGCGAAATTGCGCCCGTTTACCCCGGAGATCATGGCTGCCTGTTTCGAGAAGGCCAATGAGGTCTATACCGAGATGGAGGCCTCCAACGCGCCGTTCAAGAAGATCTGGGACTCGATCAAGGGCTTCCGCAAGGAGCACTATCTGTGGGCGCAGGTTGCCGAGTACAATTACGACACCTTCATGATGGTCCAGCAGCGCAACGGCAAGCTGTAGGCGCACTCGCCACGTTCAAGGAAACCCCGGACGGCTCCGCCCGGGGTTTTTCTTTGCCTGGCGTGGTCTGACGCAGAGTGCTTCAGCCCTTGCCCGGCACCACCAGCACCTTGACCTCGCCGGGCGCTGCCGGATTGGAGATCACCGAGGGGGCTTCCTCGAGGCCCACCTGTCTGGAAATGAGCTTGTCGATCTCGATGGCACCGGACGCGACAAGATCCGCTGCCCGCCTGTGGGTGAACGGGTTGATAAACGAGCCAAGAATCTTCAGTTCGCGAAACAGGAGATCGAACGGTTCGAAGGGCACCTTCTCGCCTTGCGGCATCACGCCGACAATCACGACCGTGCCGCCCGACTTCGCCAGCCGCGTCGATTGCTCGACGGTTTCTGGGACACCGGCACATTCGAGCACCACCTCGACCCCACCGGGCACAAGGCCGGCTGGCCCGGCAATGGCCTTGACCGGATCAACGGTACTCGGATCGACCGTCGCCGTTGCGCCGAGTTCTTCGGCGAGCGCCCGGCGGGAGGCCTGCCGCGTCGACAGGATGATTGTCGACGCTCCTGCGAGCTTGGCCAATTGCACGGTGAGCAGGCCGATGACACCGCCACCGAGCACCACCACCGAAGCGCCGGGCCTGATGCCGGCGAGATCGACGGCGTGCAGGCAGCACGCCAGCGGCTCGCAGAAGGCGCCATGCGTTGGCTTGAGGTTCGCAGGTAGAAGGAAAGCCTGGCTCTGCGGCATCACGACATAGTCGGCGAAGCCGCCATCGCGATGTATGCCGATGGCCCTGAGATTGCCGCACAAATTGACGCGGCCGGCCCGGCAATGGCTGCAGCGCCCGCAGGAGATATTGGGGTCGCCGGTGACGCGGTCGCCGACGGCGATGCCGGAGACCGCTTCTCCGACGGCCTCGACGATGCCGCAGAATTCGTGACCAAGTGTCACCGGCGGGCTCGAAGGGAATTCGCCGTGGAGGAGGTGACGGTCGGTGCCGCAAACACCGCAGGCTTCGATGCGCACCAGAATATCCTGCGGTCCCGCAACGGGCTTTTCCACTTCCCGTAGCGCAATGCTGCCCACGGCTTCCAGACGCACGGCTCTCATCGCTTTATCCGGTTCGGCATCAGTTGAAACTCGGCGGCTTGGACAGATCCGTCGCCGGCGGCGCCGGGTTGACCGGCGGCGTCTCGCCGAAGTTCGGTGGCTGCGACAGATCGTTCGAAGGTGGCGCCGCGGGTGATGCGCCGCCATCGGCCGGCGGTGGCGTGCCGAGAGGCGCAAGGCCTGGCATGTCCGGCAATTTGATCTCGATCGTGCCTGGGTCGACGGCGGCACCCTTGTAGCGCATGACCATTTGCGGGAAGGTGATGGTCAGCCCGATCATGATCACCTGGATGCAGACAAAGGGCACCGCACCCCAATAGATCTGGCCGGTGGTGACCGGCGCGATCTGCTTGCCAGTGAGGCGGTCGAGATAGGGCACGCGGGCGGCGACCGAGCGCAGGTAGAACAGCGCGAAGCCGAAAGGCGGGTGCATGA
The DNA here is from genome assembly GCF_053714315.1 of Mesorhizobium sp. PL10. Classification (NCBI taxonomy): domain Bacteria; kingdom Pseudomonadati; phylum Pseudomonadota; class Alphaproteobacteria; order Hyphomicrobiales; family Phyllobacteriaceae; genus Mesorhizobium; species Mesorhizobium sp. PL10. The sequence continues at coordinate 229,742 of NZ_JBSKBR010000009.1, forward strand.
AGGAGGTCTGCATGTTGACCCCGAGCAGTACCCCGAACCAGATCAGGTCGATGCCGAGCTTGTCGGCGGCGGGCGCCAAAAGCGGCACGATGATGAAGGCGAGCTCGAAGAAATCGAGGAAGAAGGCGAGCACGAAGACCAGGATGTTGACCCCAATCAGGAAGCCGACCTCGCCACCTGGCAGCGATGTCAACAAATGCTCGACCCAGACGTGGCCGTTGACGCCGTAGAAGGTGAGCGAGAACACCCGCGCGCCGATCAGGATGAACAGCACGAAGGACGACAGCCTCGTTGTCGAGGCCAGTGCCTGCTTGATGACATCCAGCGACAGCCGCCCCTTCATCGCGGCCATGGCAAGGGCGCCAACCGCGCCCATGGCGCCGCCTTCGGTCGGGGTGGCGATGCCGAGGAAAATGGTGCCCAGCACCAGGAAGATCAGCGCCAGCGGCGGGATCAATACGATGATCACCTGCTGCGCCAATCTGGACATCATGTTGATGTTCAGGCCCTTGTCGGCGATCGCCACAACGTAGATCAGGATCACGCCGACGCTGGCGCCGAGGATATCGGCATTGTCGCCATGCGCCGGCGCGAGATAGCGGTAGGCGGCGTAGGAGACAGCCACCGTCACCAGCAGCGCCGCCAGCAGCGACAGCACGCCGTGGCCGAGCGTGCGGGCCGCCAGCGGCAGCGCCGGCATCGAGTGCGGCCGGACGATCGACACGATCAGGATGTAGAGCGTGTAGAGCCCCGTCAGGACCAGGCCCGGGATCAGCGCGCCGGCATACATGTCGCCGACCGACCGTCCAAGCTGGTCGGCGAGCACGATCAGCACCAGCGAGGGGGGGATGATCTGGGCGAGCGTGCCCGAGGCGGCAATCACACCCGAAGCCACGCGCCGGTCATAGCCGTAGCGCAGCATGATCGGCAGCGAGATCAGACCCATGGCGATGACAGACGCCGCCACGACGCCGGTGGTGGCCGCCAGCAGCGCGCCGACGAAGATCACCGCATAGGCAAGGCCGCCACGGATCGGCCCGAACAACTGGCCGATCGTGTCGAGCAGGTCCTCGGCCATCCCGGATCGCTCGAGCACAATGCCCATGAAGGTGAAGAACGGGATCGCCAGCAGCGTGTCGTTGGACATCACCCGGCTGCCGTAGAAATTGTCGGGCAGCGCGTGCAGCAGCGGCCAGGCCAGATTGATCGAGCCGCCCGAATAGGGCGACAGAAGCACGCCGATGCCGAAGAACATCAGGCCGTTGGCGGCCAGCGAAAACGCCACGGGATAGCCGATCAACAGGAAGATGACCAAAGAAGCGAACATGATCGGCGCCATATTCTGGGCGATGAACTCGATCATGGACGCGCCTCCTGGGCGAGCGCCTTGGCTTCTTCGGCGAGGGCTTTCGCCTCGAGCTCCGCCTGCTCATGCACCGATATGAACGGGTTGGGATCGTCCATGTCGCCACGCATGATGGCGATCTTCTTGATAATCTCGGAGATGCCTTGCAACGCCAGCAGGAAGAAGCCGACAAGCAAGATCGCCTTGGCCGGCCAGATGATCAGCCCACCGGAATTGTTCGACATTTCGCCGTTGCGGAACGACAGCGACACGTAAGGCACGAAATAGATCACCATCAGCGTCACGAACGGCATCAGGAAGAAGATATGACCGAGAAGGTCGATCCAGTGCTGTACACGGCGTGAGAACATGCCGTAGACGATGTCGATGCGGATATGGTCGTTCTGCTTCAGCGTGTAGGCGGCGGCCAGCATGAAGGCGGCGCCGAACAGATACCACTGCAGCTCCAGCCAGGCATTCGACGATGTGTCGAACACCTTGCGAATGACGGCATTCGCGGCGCTGACCATGATCGACACCAGAATGAGCCAGGATATCCACCTGCCGATGAACTCGTTCACACGGTCAATCGTTCTGGATAGAGCCAGCAGCCCTGCCATGCATTCCTCCCTGGTGTCGAAGGCGCGCCGGCTCCCCTTGTTTTCCGTCGCGCCGCTGTGGCCCAACGGTATGCCGCGCGTGGTTCGGCTGGTCAACATGGCATAGGCGCGATCAACGCCGTTGCGACGGGAGGCAGGGGATAAAGTGCCGACCGGCTGCTACGTCATGCAACCAAAGTCTGACACCCAATGCGGCGATCAGGCGATCTTCTGCTGGTCGCGGCCGGGTCCGATCAGCACAAGCGCTGCGACGAGGAACAGATACATCCAGCCATCGCGCCATTCGATCGGGAAATAGCCGGCCCATAACGATTCCGCCATGCCGAAGGCGGCCGCACCCAGCGCCGCCCGCGGCGGCGAGAGATAGCCCCCCACTGCCGTCACGAACAGGATCTTCAGTCCGTAGACGAGGCCGGAGCCGAAGCTGACATTGCCGTAGTAGAGGGCAGCCATGACACCGGCCAGCGCGGCGCAGAAACCGCCAAACAGCACCGCATGCCGGAACACCCTGCGCACATCGACACCGCACAAGGCTGCCGCGTGGGGATCGTCGGAGACGGCGCGCCAGCGGCGACCGAAGCCAGAGCGGGCAAACGCCCATGCGGCGACGACGATTGCCGCCAGAACAATCGCGCAGTCGATGAGCTGGATCAGGGTCAGCGTCGCCTTGAAGCTGGCATCCTGAGCGAAAACGATGGGTTGCGCCAGCATCGGCGGCAGCCACCAGTCATGCGTGTCGGCGGCAATGCGGCTTGCTTCCGACAGCACCAGCAGGATGCCGAGCGTCGTCACCACGATGGCATTGGGCGTTCGGTCGGCCAGCGGTTCGAAGACGTTGCGCGACAGCACGTGGCTGATCAGCGCGGCATAGAGGAAGGCCGTGACGACGCCGAGCACGACCGCCGCCAGCAATGTCAGCCACAATGCCTGATAGCCGAAGGCCACGGTCAGGATCATCGTCTGGCCGCAGAATGCGAACAGCGCGCCATAGGCGAGGTTGGTCCGGTGCAGGATGCCGTTGGTCAGCACGTAGCCGAAGGCGAGCAGCGCATAGAGCGCGCCCGAATGCAGCCCGTTCAGCACCTGCTGGAAGAAATAGAGCATCGATAGCCTTCAGAGCGTGTCGCCCAAAAGTGCGAAGCGGTTTTGGGACAACGACGTGCTCCAACAAAATTCCGCGGAGCCCGCGCCAAGGTTTGCATCGTAGAATCTAACTTGTCAAACGCGATTTATCGGTTAGATTTCCGATATGACGGTATCCTGGACCCCGCATCGCTTCACCGGCGGCATGCTCGCGCTCGACACGGCCAACACCGTGGTGTTGCGCAACGATCCCGAAAAAACCTTCGACCGCTTTGCCGATCCGGCCGAGATTGCGCGCTTTGCCGAGGCCGCCAGCGGCTTTCGCGGCGCCGAGCTTGGCGGCAGGCGGCTGGAGGCTGCCGCGCCGGACAGGATCGCGACAGTGGTGCTGTCGATCCGCGAGACGACCGACCGGTTGTTTCGCGGCGCCGTGTCGAAAGGTGCGCTTGCCGCCGGCGACCTCGCTCCTTTTCTAAAAGCCTGCGCCAAGGGCCTCGATCAGAGCCCGGCCGAGATCGGCGCCTCGGGCAAGCCGTTCGGCGATCCAGCGACGCCGATCGCCTTTGAGGCGGCGCTGGCGGTTTCAGCCTTGTCGCTGCTTCGCGACGATACGGTTTCCAGGCTCAGGATCTGTCCCAATTGCAGCTGGCTGTTCGTCGACAGGAGCCGCAATTCCAGCCGCCTCTGGTGCGACATGGCGGTGTGCGGCAACCGCCAGAAAGCAAGCCGCCACTATCGCCGCCGCCGCACGGCGGCCCATGAGGTCAACAATGCCTAGGGTTGTTTTTCGCTCGATCCTTGTCGGTGCAGCGCTCATTGCCGCTGTTGTACTCGGCGCCTGCCGCGACACCGGCGGCGATGGCAAGCTGTTCGAGGTTTCCGGCAAGGTCGTCGTCTTCAACTACCGTCTCGCCCGGGCGACCTATGTCGTGACGCTGCGGCCCCTGCAGCCGATGGGCGAAGGCCAGGTTGCGGTCGCCAGCTTCCAGAATCCGGCCGGCGGTCCTCCCCTGGTGGTCGAGCAGAAGGTCTGGCCGAAGCTCGACAAGGTCAGCCTGGAAAGCCCGGCGCTGAGCTGCATTGTCAAGGACAAGCCCTATGCGATCTCCATCAGCATCAGGGGTCCTGACGGTACGTTCCTGCAGAAGATCGACACCACGCTGATCTCCACAGAGGATCAGTCGATCCTGCCCGACCGTCCGCTGGTGGTCGACCAGCTCTATACTGCCAATCCCGACCTCGCCGGCCACCCCGACGGCAAGCTGCCCGGTGAGCCCAAGCCGGATTGCTCGAAAGGCTGATGCGTTTTGCCCGACGCGACTCAGTAGAAATTTTCGGTCGCCGGACAGCCGCCGCGGATCGGTTTCGTGCGGGAGCCGTGATGACGGGAGACCGTTCGTTGCGCTTTGCCTGGCACTTTCGATTTCGTTTGACCTGCCTTGCAAGCGGAGAAAGACTGCGCCATCTCACTCCTACGTTGGCTACCTGCCCCCGCGCAGCCTCCGCAGAGGAAATGCCTGATGACGCTGCACGACGTCGCGCTCGACGACAAGTTCGATCTTGGTAAGGAGCGCATCTTCCTGTCCGGCGCGCAGGCGGTCATCCGCATGTTGTTGATGCAGCGCGAGCGCGACCGCCGCGCCGGCCTCAACACGGCTGGCTTCGTTTCCGGCTACCGCGGCTCGCCGCTCGGTGGCCTGGACATGCAGCTGTGGCGGGCGAAAAAGCAGCTGGCGCAGGCCGATATCGTCTTCCAGCCCGGCCTCAACGAGGAGCTTGCCGCCACCGCCTGCTGGGGCTCGCAGCAGGCGGAATTGCTGGGCGAAGGCACGCATGACGGCGTGTTTTCGGTCTGGTACGGCAAGGGGCCGGGCGTTGACCGTTCGGGCGACGTCTTCCGCCACGCCAACCTCGCCGGTTCGTCTAGACATGGCGGTGTGCTTGCTTTGATGGGCGACGACCATATGGCCGAATCCTCGACCAACGCGCATGCCACCGAATTCCTGTTCGTCGACACCATGGTGCCGATCCTCAACCCGGCCGGTGTCCAGGAGATCATCGACTACGGGCTCTACGGCTTTGCCATGTCGCGTTTTGCCGGCACCTGGGCGGCGATCAAATGCGTCAAGGACAACATCGAATCGACGGCCTCCGTCGATGCCGCGCTCGAACGGCTGGACATCGTCGTGCCGGAGTTCGACATGCCGCCCGGCGGCCTCAACATCCGCCATGAGATCGACATGCTCGGCCAGGAGGAGCGGCTGCATGAGCACAAGCGCGCTGCTGCGTCCGCCTTCATCCACGCCAACGGACTGAACCGCATCGTCTATTCCGGCGGCCGCAGCCCGAAGCTCGGTATCATCACGCTGGGCAAGAGCTATCTCGACGTCCGACAGGCACTGGGAGACATCGGCGTCGACGAGGCGGCCGCCAATCGCATCGGCATCCGCCTGTTCAAGGTCGGCTGCCCGTGGCCGCTCGACCTGCAGCATATCTCCGAATTCGCCCGTGGCCTCGACACCATCGTCGTCGTCGAGGAGAAGCGGTCGCTGATCGAGGTGCAGCTGCGCGAAAATCTCTACGGCACGGCCACCCAGCCGGCCATCGTCGGCAAGAAGGACGAGCGCGGCGACTGGCTGTTCCCGGCCAAGGGCGCGCTCGACCCCAACGAGATCGCCATTGCGCTGGGCGAGCGGATCCTGCGCACCATCGGCCCATCGGAAGAGATCGCCGCGAAGGTGGCGAAGCTGCGCCAGTTCCAGGCCATGCTCGCCGACACCAGCGACATCGGCTCACGCACGCCGTTCTTCTGTTCCGGCTGCCCGCACAATTCCTCGACCAAGGTGCCAGACGGCTCGATCGCTGCCGCCGGCATCGGCTGCCACTTCATGGCCCTGTGGATGGACCGCAACACGGTCGGCTTCACCGCCATGGGCGGCGAAGGTGCGCAATGGGTCGGCCAGGCGCCGTTCTCCAAGCGCGACCACATTTTCCAGAATCTCGGCGACGGCACCTACAATCACTCCGGCACGCTGGCGATCCGCTTCGCGCTGTCGACCGACGCCAACATCACCTACAAGATCCTCTACAACGACGCCGTCGCCATGACCGGCGGCCAGCCGCATGAGGGCGGCCTGACGGTCGACATGATCGCCAGGCAAGTGCGTGCGGAAGGGGTCGACCGCATCGCCATCGTCACCGACGAGCCGGACAAATATGCAGGCAAAGCCGAATTCCCGGCCAATGCCACCATCCATCATCGCGACGACCTCGATCTCGTCCAGCGCCAGCTGCGCGACGTCAAAGGCGTTTCGGTGCTGCTTTACGACCAGACCTGCGCGGCCGAAAAACGCCGCCGCCGCAAGCGCGGCACCTTTCCGGATCCGGACAAGCGGGTGTTCATCAACGAACTGGTCTGCGAGGGCTGCGGCGATTGCGGCGTGCAGTCGAACTGCGTCTCGATCCAGCCGGTCGAAACCGAGTTCGGCCGCAAGCGCAGAATAGACCAGTCGAGCTGCAACAAGGATTTCTCCTGCGTCAACGGCTTCTGCCCGTCCTTCGTCACCGTCCACGGCGCCAAGATCCGTAAGGCCGAAGGCATTGCCGGGCGGACCGATCCGCTCGACGGCGTACCGGTCCCGGCCGAATTCCCGCTCGGCAGCGAGGGTTGGGCGGCGATCATCGACGGCGTCGGCGGCACAGGCGTCGTCACCATCGGCGCGGTGCTCGGCATGGCCGCCCATCTCGAGGACAAGGGCTGCGGCATGATCGACATGGCCGGCCTCGCCCAGAAGGGCGGTTCGGTGTTCACCCATGTCCGCATCGCCCGCACCCCGGACGATATCCACGCCATCCGCGTTTCGGCCGGCAAAGCCGACCTGGTGCTGGGCTGCGACCTCGTCGTGTCCGGCGCCAAGAAGGTGCTTGGCGCGGTGCGCGAAGGCCATACCATCTTCCTTGCCAACACCGCCGAGATCATGCCCGGCGAATTCGCCCGCGCGGCCGATTTCTCGCTTCCGATCGAACGGCTGAAGAAGGCGATCCGCGCTGCTGCCGGCGACGACAAGGCGCATTTCTTCGACGCCACGCGCACCGCCACCCAATTGTTCGGCAATTCGCTCGGCGCCAACATGTTCATGCTCGGCTTTGCCTTCCAGCATGGCGGCCTGCCGCTGTCGGCGCAAGCCGTTGAAAAGGCAATCGAATTGAACGGCGAGGCGGTGGCGATGAACATCGCCGCATTCCGCTGGGGCCGGCGCGCCGCGCATCAGCCGGATTTCGTGCGCGGCCTCATCGCCCAGCCGGGCAAAGCCGCACCGATCGCCGAGACGCTGGACGATATGATCGCCCGCCGCGTCGCTTTCCTCACCGCCTATCAGAACGCCGCCTATAGCAAGCGCTATGCCGAAAAACTGGCCGTTTTGCGTGCCGCCGAGGCAAAGGCCGTGTCTGGTTCGACGGCGGTGACCGAAGCGGCGGCCAAAAACCTGTTCAAGCTGATGGCGATCAAGGACGAATATGAGGTGGCGCGGCTCTACACCGACGGTTCCTTCACCACGGAACTGTCAAAGCAGTTCCAAAGCTACGAAAAACTCGAATTTCATCTGGCGCCACCGATCATGGGCAGCCGCGGCAATGACGGCAAGCCGAGGAAATCGAACTTCGGCCCGTGGATGATAACAGGTTTTCGCCTGCTGGCGGCGCTGAAAGGCCTGCGCGGCTCGGCTTTCGACCTGTTCGGCTACAGCGCCGAGCGGCGCATGGAGCGGCAGCTTCTGGCCCGCTATGAGGCTGATCTGGAACTTATCGCGGCGGCACTTGCACCGGGCAGGATCGAGGCCGCCGTGGCGCTGGCCTCGGTGCCGGCGCTCATTCGCGGCTATGGCCATATCAGACAGGCCAGCGCCGAAAAGGCCGATGGCGAGCGCAAAAGGCTTGTCGAGCGGCTGGCCAACACACCTGCGCGGCCCGAACTTCAGGCCGCAGAGTGATCGACACGCCTTGTTTACCTGAAGCTTGATTTCCCAATCTGTACTGCATTTGCCCGCCCACGGCAAACGGGCCAAAGCCGCTGTTCTAAGCCTTTCTTAAGGCGGGTGTGGCATGACAAGGCTTAGCGTTGGGCCAACGGTATGGACAGAGCAAAGACCGAAGACATCCCGTCGGATGTTTACATCCAGTTTGTGCGGGCGTTGTCCGACAACGCCTACATGCTGGTGGTCGGCGGCGTATGCTACTGGATCCTCGGATTGACGATCTACCTGCGGACGCACGATCCGCTGTATCTTGGCTTCGCCTTCCTTCTGTTGTCGATCAGCCTTTGGCGTTACTTCAGCATCCGCAGCTTCCACAGGAGCGGCAGCCCTATACTCACTGTCGAAAAGGCAGAGGAGTGGGAACGCGGTTACATTCTCAAAGGCAGTGCGCAGGGCCTCGCGTTGGGGTCATTCTGTTTCGTGTCGATCTACCTGCGGCCCGATAACTTCGCCGAACTGGCGTCTGTGTCGTTGGCATTGACCACCCTGCTCACCGTTGTCGGCCGAAGCTACGGGTCCAGGCGCATGGTGCAGATTTTTTCCGTGACCCTCATTGGGCCAGCGGCACTTGCGCTCTTCCTGCGCATGGACGTCCCCGACTTCGTCCTCGGGCTGATGATCATTCCGACGACAATCGTCACCATCAGCAGCGCCGACCATGTCCGGAACGTTCTGTTCTCGGCGGTCATCGGGCACAGGCAGGCGAAGGAGTTGGCGCAAAGGTTCGATCGGGCGCTAAATACGATGTCGCATGGCCTTGTCATGCTCGACTCGAACGGGAAGGTGGTCGTCGCCAACGCCGAGGCAGCACTTTTGATGTCATTGAAATCGCCGGGCACGCTGCTGGGGCGGTCGATCCACGGCCTCTTGATGCGCGGCGTTGCCGGCGGCATGCTGGCCCCGAAGGACTGCCGCTACATCGAGGCGCAACTGACGCGCGCCCTGCGCGAAGGCCGCGACCGCAAGGTACTGGTCTCGCTCGCCAACGGCCAGTACTACGAGTTCTCGGCGCGCGAAGGCAATCAGGACCTCGGCGTCATCACCTTCGAGGACGTCACCGCCCGCGTCGAGGCTGAAGAAAAGATCCGCTTCATGGCGCGCTTTGACAGCCTCACCGGCCTGCCGAACCGCGCCTATTTCCACGAACTTGTCCATGAGGCCATGGCCTCCGGCGAGCAGGAGCGGCTCTGCGGTCTGGCGGTGCTCGATCTCGATGACTTCAAGAGCGTCAACGACACCCTCGGCCATCCTGTCGGCGACGGGTTGATCTACGCAGTGGCCGAGCGTCTCGCGGCGGTTGCCGGACCGGGCATCACGGTCAGCCGCTTCGGCGGTGACGAGTTCATGATCTTCTTCGACCGCGTCGAGGACGAGAGCCATCTCAGCACCCTCCTCGACCATATATTCGCGGACCTGCAGGGTGAGGTGGACGTCGCCGGCCACGGCTTGCGCATCCAGGCCAGCGGTGGCGCGGTGCTGTCCAAGGTCAAGGACACCGATGTTGATGCCATGATCGTCAAGGCCGACCTTGCCCTCTACAAGGCCAAGGAGCTCGGCAAGAATAGCTGGAGGCTGTTCGAGGCGGCCATGGACGCCGCCTTCCGCAATCGCCAGCTGATGAAGGCCGATCTGCGCAACGCCGTGCTGGCCAGGGAATTACGCGTCGTCTATCAGCCGATCGTGGCTGTAAACACCATGCGCATCGCCAGCTGCGAGGCGCTCTGTCGTTGGGACCACCCCGATCTCGGCCCTGTCTCACCCAGTGTCTTCATCCCCCTGGCCGAGGAGATGGGTATCGTTTCCGACATAAGCACTTTCGTGCTGGAGGCCGCGTGTGCCGAATGCGCCAAATGGCCGGCCCAGACCAGCGTGTCGGTCAACCTTTCGGCCAAGGATTTCCGCAATCGCGACGTTGTCCAGAAGGTTCGTGACGCGCTTGCCAGTTCGGGGCTCGCCGCCAGGCGCCTCGAGATCGAAGTCACCGAAACCGCCCTGCTCGACGACAAGTCGCTGACACGCCAGTATATCGAGGAAATGAAGCAGCTTGGGGTTCGCATCGCGCTCGACGATTTCGGGACCGGCTACTCCAGCCTGAGCTATCTCCACAAGCTGCCGCTCGACAAGATCAAGATCGACCGCTCTTTCCTGGTCGACGTGAACCAGAACCGGCAGTCGCTCGACCTTCTGAAGGGCATCGTCGGCCTGTCCCGGACATTGGGCCTTTCGGTCACCATCGAAGGGGTCGAGACCTTCGAGCAGCTGAAGACGCTGGTCCATTTGGTCAAGCCGGACTTCGTGCAGGGCTTCCTGTTCGGCGCCGCGCTCAGCGCATCGGGCATCGAGACGATGTCGAGCGTCACATGGCCGTTTGCCGCTGACCTGCATCTCGCCGGCAAACGGACAGCCAGCTAAACGAAGCGGTTTTCCGTCCGGAATCGCGTCTGCGCAAAAGCAATCCCAGAAAGTGTGAGCGGTTCTCCACCTGGAAATGCATTTAAAAACAGCGAGCAATTGTTCACTTGATGAAATGACGACCGCTCATGCGTCGTCCAAACCCGCTAGTCCGGCGCTTTCAAGATCTGACTTCAGAATCGTTTCGATGACCGCCGCCAGGCCGGCCGGATCAGGCAACCACCGGCTGCGCCATTTGCTTTTTCGTGTCCAAAATCGGTGAACGACCGCAGCCGTTAAGGTTAACAAGCGGTAAATAAGCAATGTTGAATTTTCAGCTTGTGTCTCATTTCAACTCGAATAGCCTACTTCCAGGCGGAATTCGAGGACTGGCAATGGATACTGCAAGGAAGATTGCGTCGGCTGAGGCCGGCGCGAGGATCGACTCGGCGCTCAACCGATCCATGATGCAATTACTGGATCATGTCGAATATCGTCTCATTACCGGGGGCGAAGATCTGGAGGCGATCTACCGACTCCGCTATAAGTCCTATCTGCGCTCAGGTATGTGCGGCCCGATCGCCAGCGGCATGTTCGAGGATCGCTGGGACGATCTGCCCAATTCCTATCGGTTCGGTGTCTACTGCTACGGCGAATTGGTCAGTACAGTGCGCCTCCACTATATTTCCAGTGACCAGCCATACTCGCCTTCGACCGACGCTTATCCCGAAATATTGCTTCCCCGGCTTGCCCGCGGGGAGACCTTCATCGACGGAACCCGCTTCGCGACAGATCCGGACAGCGCGCCGGCGCCCGGAGTGCTGCCTTTCCTGACGCTCCGGATTTGCATGGCGGCCTACTGTTATTTTCGCCAGACCGCGATGTTTATCCCGATTAAGTTGGAGCATTCAGCTTTTTATGCTCGCTTCTTCAGCGCCACGCAGAGGACCGGGGGCAAGGTGTTTCCGGGCGTTCTCCCTCCGCTCGCATTGTTCGAAATTCCCGGCAATGAAGAGAATGTTCAACGGATACTCGACCGGTTACCGTTCTTCAGATCGACAGCGACGGAGCAGAGGCTGATGTTTGGCAATCCGGCGATCAACCGGCTGACACCTTTGTCCATTGTGCCAACAGCGAAATACTACCGGAACGCCGCCTGAACGGATGTTCATTCTCGCGCCATGGACCTTTCCGGTGGCTTCGTCGTTATTGCTTGTGGCGGCGGCGCCGCGTCCGTGGTGCTGCCGTACCCTGCCTGAAAGGCGGTTCCTCCGAATTGTTCACGTGAAAGTATGCCGACATGACCATCCACTCGCTCGCGCTTACCCCGCTCATCTCCCTGATCGCCGGTGTGCTGATCCTGGTGATGCCGCGGCTCCTCAACTACATTGTCGCGCTTTATCTGATCGTCGTTGGATTGCTCGGCCTGTTCCCGCATCTGGCCGGCTGAGGGAAGCCGTCAGCGGCGAAGAGCCCCTCCAAAGTATCATTGCCGTCCAAGGGCCGCCGAAAGCTGGCGGATCGGTCCTGAAATGGTTGCGGCCCGACTGGGGTATGCCTAACTTCAGAAAGGCCACCTTAGGTGGCGCCATTCGAGCTTCGGTCGGATCGGAGCTTTTGGGGGACGTGGATGTGGCTTTCGATCATTGCCGGGCTTGTGTTGCTCATTCTGGGCGGCGAATTGCTTGTGCGCGGGTCCGTCGGCGTGGCTTCCTCGTTTGGCGTCTCGCCATTGCTCATCGGGCTGACCCTGGTCGGCTTCGGCACCTCCGCGCCTGAACTGGTGACGTCGGTACAGGCGGCACTTGCCGGCTCGGCCGGAATTGCCGTCGGCAACATTGTCGGGTCCAACATCGCCAATTCCTTGCTCATCCTCGGCATCACCGCCGTCGTCACGCCGGTTGCCGTAAAATCCTCGCTGCTCAAGCGTGACGGCGTGGTGCTGATCGCGGTCACCGCACTGTTTATCGCCATTGGCGCCACCATGCCGCTCGGCCGGCTGGTCGGATTGGCCTTCCTTATGCTGCTCGGCGCATACATGTATGTCGCCTATCGCCAGGAGCGCTCGCCCGCCACAGCGGATCAAGGGGCTGCGGTCGAACGGGCCCTTGCGGCACAAGAGGCCGATCCCGGGTTCGTGCCCGGTAGAAGCGGCAAGCCGATCTGGCTGCCGCTGGTCCTTGCGCTTGCCGGGCTTGTGCTGATCATCTTCGGCGGCGAGTTCCTGGTGAGCGGCGCCGTCCGGCTGGCCCACGCGCTCGGCATATCGGAAACCGTGGTCGGTCTGACCGTGGTGGCGATCGGGACGTCGATGCCGGAGCTGGCGACCTCCCTTGTTGCCTCGCTTCGTGGCCAGTCCGACCTTGCCCTTGGCAATGTGCTTGGCTCGGGCCTTTACAACATTCTGGGGATTGGCGGCGTGACCGCGCTGGTGTCGCCAATCGACGTACCTGCCAGCGTGGTCAAATTCGATTTTCCGGTGCTGTTCGTGGCCACGGTGCTGATCTTTGTCTTCGCGTGGACGCGCCGAAGGGTCGATCGAACCGAAGGCGTTGTGCTGCTGGCCGGTTATGCTGCTTACATCGTCGCGCTGGTATGGTAGCCGACCGTTTTTATACCCTTTGGCGCGATACCGCGCTTTTCGTGACGCTCTTGTCGCAGCCGCAGGGGTAATAGCGCCATTGCTCTCGGCCCGGCTTTTCGCTATGTGCCTCAAAGATGTCTTCGAAGGGGTATTCCTATGGCTGAGCACACGCCGACCGGTCCTGTCGAACTGGGCGCGAAGATGGATTATGCGGAGCACGACCGCACCTATCACGGGTTCCTGGCGCTGGCCAAATACGGCTCGCTGTTTTGCGGCGCCCTGCTGCTGGCCATGGCTTTCGGCTTCTTTGCGGGCGGCTTCTTCTCGGCGACCATCCTGTTCGTGCTGATCCTGGCTGCCGGCGCCTTCATTCTCCGATAGACTTTCAGACCCTGTGCCGGAAGGCCGCCGGACTCCGGCCGCCATGTTGCGCAAACAGGTTCCAGCCGAAAGGATCATGCGGTGGGACAGACGGTTTTCATCCCTCGTGAGCTCGACGCCAGCGAGCCGCGCGTTGCCGCCTCGCCGGATACGGTGAAGCGGCTGGCGGCGCTGGGCTTCGACGTGATTGTCGAGACCGGGGCCGGCATCAGGTCGCGCATTCCCGACGAGGAATTTGCCAAGACCGGTGCTGTGATCGGCAAGGCTTCGGATGCGGGCCGGGCGGATGTGGTGCTGAAGGTGCGCCGTCCCACCGACGCCGAGTTGAAAGGCTACAAATCGGGTGCGGCGGTCATCGCCATCATGGACCCCTATGGCAACGATGCCGCGATCGCGGCCTTGGCCAAGGCCGGCGTCACCGCCTTCTCGATGGAATTCATGCCACGCATCACCCGAGCGCAATCGATGGACGTGCTGTCCAGCCAGGCAAACCTCGCCGGCTATCAGGCGGTGATCGACGGCGCATCGGAATATGACCGGGCGCTGCCGATGATGATGACGGCGGCAGGCACGGTGCCGGCGGCGAAGATCTTCATCATGGGTGTCGGCGTTGCCGGTCTGCAGGCGATCGCCACCGCGCGCCGCCTCGGCGCCGTCGTCACCGCCACCGACGTGCGTCCCGCCGCCAAGGAACAGGTCGCCTCGCTCGGCGCAAAGTTCCTCGCCGTCGAGGATGAGGAGTTCAAGGCGGCCGAGACCGCCGGCGGCTACGCCAAGGAAATGTCGAAGGAATACCAGGCCAAGCAGGCGGCACTCACCGCCGAGCACATCGCCAAGCAGGACATCGTCATCACCACCGCGTTGATCCCCGGTCGCCCTGCACCGAAGCTGGTGTCGGCGGCGATGGTCGCTTCGATGAAGCCGGGCTCGGTGATCGTCGACCTTGCCGTCGAGCGCGGCGGCAATGTCGAGGGCGCGATTCCAGGTCAGGTGGTGACCACGGTCAATGGCGTAAAAATCGTCGGCCATCTCAACGTGCCCGGCCGCGTCGCCGCATCGGCCTCGCTGCTCTACGCCAGGAACCTGTTCGCTTTCCTCGAGACGCTGGTCGACAAGGCCACCAAGACGCTTGCCATCAAGCGCGACGACGAATTGGTCAAGGCAACGATGCTGACCGACGGCGGTAAGATTGTGCATCCGGCCTTCGCCAAGGCAGCGGAACAGCCTCATGTCGAACCGGCGGCGATCCCGGCCAAGACCATGGTCGCCGACGCCGCGCCGAAGAAGGCCGCGCCGAAAAAATCCACTGTCAAGCCGAAGGGGATCGCGTGATGGATCAGGCCTTGCAGAAAGCCCTCGACCAGCTCGACCAGGCAAGTGCCGCTGTTCGGCTCGCGGTGCAGAACCTCGCCAATGCGCCCGGTGGTGCCGATGCGGCGGGTGACGCCGCGCATGCACTGTCCGGTGGCGCCATCGATCCTTTCGTTTTCCGCTTCGCCATTTTCATTCTGGCGATCTTTGTCGGTTATTACGTCGTCTGGTCGGTGACACCCGCCCTGCACACGCCCCTGATGGCGGTCACCAACGCCATCTCCTCGGTCATCGTCGTCGGCGCGCTTTTGGCTGTCGGCATTTCGGCCTCCGGCATTGCCACAGGCTTCGGCTTCGTCGCGCTGATGCTGGTCTCGGTCAACATTTTCGGCGGCTTCTTGGTCACCCAGCGCATGCTGGCCATGTACAAGAAGAAGGACAAGTAGAGCGCCATGAACGCCAACTTCGCTTCCTTCCTCTATCTGGTCTCCGGCATCCTGTTCATCCTGGCGCTGCGCGGCCTGTCGCATCCGACCACCAGCCGCCAGGGCAATCTCTACGGCATGATCGGCATGGGCATAGCCATTGCCACCACGCTGGCGCTCGCCGTCCCTTCGGCCGGTGGATTCGGCCTGATCGTGCTCGGTTTGGCCATTGGCGGCGGCGTCGGTGCGGTCACCGCGCGCCGCATCGCGATGACCTCGATGCCGCAGCTGGTCGCCGCTTTCCACTCTCTGGTCGGCCTCGCCGCCGTCATGGTGGCGGCTGCTGCCATCTACGCGCCGGAAAGCTTTGGCATCGGCACCAATGGCGACATCCACGCCCAGGCGCTGATCGAGATGAGCCTCGGCGTCGCCATCGGCGCCATCACCTTCACGGGGTCGGTCATCGCCTTCCTCAAACTCGACGGCCGCATGTCGGGCAAGCCGATCATGATCGGCGGCCGCCACATCATCAACGCCCTGCTCGGCATCGCGCTGATCGTGCTGATCGTGCTTCTGGTCACCACCGAAGCCAAGCTGGTGTTCTGGTTGATCGTAGCCGCGTCGCTGGTGCTCGGCGTGCTGCTGATCATCCCGATCGGCGGCGCCGACATGCCGGTCGTCGTGTCGATGCTGAATTCCTACTCCGGCTGGGCGGCGGCAGCACTTGGCTTCACGCTCGGCAATCTGGCGCTGATCATCACCGGCGCGCTGGTCGGCTCGTCGGGCGCGATCCTGTCATACATCATGTGCAAGGGCATGAACCGAAGCTTCATCTCGGTCATCCTGGGTGGCTTCGGCGGCGAGACCGCCGCAGCCGCCGATGACGGCGTCGAGCGCACGGTCAAGCAGGGCTCGGCCGACGACGCCGCCTACCTGATGATGAACGCGCAGAAGGTGATCATCGTGCCAGGCTACGGCATGGCGGTCGCCCAGGCGCAGCACGCGCTGCGCGAAATGGCCGACAAGCTCAAGGCCAATGGCGTCGACGTCAAATACGCCATCCACCCGGTCGCCGGCCGCATGCCCGGCCACATGAACGTGCTGCTGGCCGAAGCCAACGTGCCCTATGACGAGGTGTTCGAGCTTGAGGACATCAACTCCGAATTCGCGCAGGCCGATGTCGCCTATGTCATCGGCGCCAACGACGTCACCAACCCGTCCGCTCGCGACGACAAGTCATCGCCGATCTACGGCATGCCGATCCTCGACGTCGACAAGGCGCGCACCTGTCTGTTCGTCAAGCGCTCGCTCGGCTCGGGCTATGCCGGCATCGACAACACGCTGTTCTACAAGGATGGCACCATGATGCTGCTCGGCGACGCCAAGAAGATGACCGAGGAAATCGTCAAGGCGATGGATCACTGATCCGGCCAGCCGCAGATTGCAGAAAAGCCCGGCTTCGCACCGGGCTTTTTTATGTGAACAGGCGGTTCAGCGGTTGGTCAGGAAAACCGCTTCCTCGTCGTCGCGCTGCCTTCCGCCGAGAGCCGCGGCGGCACTGGCGATGAAGGCGCCGATGACAAGCGACAAGGCGCCGAGAAGGGCAAAGGTGGCGCTGCCTTTCCTGGCGATGTCGGCGGCCTGCTTCGCCTTGACCTTGGCGTCCTCGACCTTGGCGACCAGCGCATCGACACGCGCCTTGGCGTCGGCCTCGGAGAGACCGGTGCGGGCGAAGACCAGCTGCGACAGATAGGTCTTGTCGTCAGCCGAGATCTCGCCTGCCGCGGCACTGGCGATCAGGATGCGCGAGGCCTGTCCGGCCGCTACGGCGTCGCTGTCCGGATTGGCCGCCGCGAGCTTGGTGGCATCGGCGGGCCGGAACAGCGAATCCACGAGATAGGACGTCTCGGCCGATGCGCTGCCGGCATTTGCGGACGCTCCAGCCGATGCGCCCATGGCGGCGCCCGACGCCACAGTCGAAGCCGCCTGCACACCTGACCCGACCACAGCAGACAGCGCCGAGCCGAGCACGCCTACGACCAGCAATGTCGCCAGCGCCCAGGCGAGGAAGCCGTGCGCGGTATCGCGGAAGTAGACCTCGTCCGTGTGGATGCCTACCCATTTGGTCCGCAGGCGTCCGGCAAGATAGCCGCCGACGCCGGAGGACAGCCATTGCACGACGACCAGCCAGATGGCACCGGACACGGCGAAGGTGGTGAGCGAGGCGCCCGATCCAGACCATGGCGATACCATGGTCAACCCCAGCCCTGAGCCGAGCAGCATGAGGATGAAGGTCAGCGTCGAGGCCGCGAAAGCGCCGGCGATGATAGGCCCCCAGCTAACGGCTGTAGCGGAGGACTCTTCTGAAGCGGATAGGTCGATAGCCGATACGGTGGGCTGCATCGACGCCTCCTACCGTACGAACAGCATGATGAGAATGATGATCGGGATCGGAATACCGAGCAACCAAAGCAGAATACCGCGTCCCATGAAAACCTCCCTGAGAAAATCGTGATCGATGGTTTCACAATGTCTCTCAGCGACTTCCGTTCCGGCGGACAATGAAATGATTTTGTTTGCCGGGAATGGAACTATTTGGCGCTTCGGCGCGAGCCAAGGTGCCAAAACTGTGGATTGACCCCTGCCGGTCCGACATGGCCAGCGCCTGTTGGCCAGAGGCGGGTTCGGGGCTAGCATGGCGAAATCCAGCCGTATCGACGGGCTTGCCGTCAACGGAGACGTTGGTGCCCAAAGCTGCCGCATCGCCGGTTTCCAAGAAAGCGCCGCACAAGCTCTGCCAGGCGGTGGTGATCGTGCATGGCATGGGTGAGCAGCGGCCGATGGGTACGCTGCGGGGTTTTGTCAGGGCCGTCTGGAGCGCTGATCTCAGCCGTGCCGAGCCCCACGCCCAGATAGCCGATCCGGCCGAACCTGGCGCCAGGATCAACCAGAGCTGGATCACACCCGACCGGCGGACCAATTCGCACGAACTGCGCCGCATTACCACGCCTTACGATATCGGCCACCGTCGCACCGATTTCTATGAGCTCTATTGGGCCGACATCACCCAAGGTACTACACGTGGCCGGCTCGCTGCCTGGGTGACCAACCTTTTGTGGCGCAAGCCCGCCGACATTCCGCCCGACGCCCGCAAGCTTTATTTTGCGACGCTTTTGATCGTCATCCTCATTCTCGGCGCAGCACTTGTGCTGGCAACGTCGGTCTGGCAGCAGACTGTGTCCGTGACTACCGGCCTTGTGGTCACCGCTCTCGCCTCTTTTGTCATCTGGGCGGTGGACCAGTTCGGCCTGCCCTATTTCGGCGATGTCGCCGCCTATGTGCGCGCCGAGGCGGCAACGGTCGAGAAGCGGGCGCTGATCCGCAACCGTGGTCTGACCCTGCTCAGGCGACTGATGATGGACAAGAGTTATGACCGCATCGTGCTGGTCTCGCACAGCCTGGGGTCGATCATCGCCTATGACCTGCTGCAGATCTTGTGGGCCGAGTTCCGGCCACGAAAACTGGAAGCTGTTCGCGACAGGGCGAAGCTGGAAGCGGTCGAGGCCGGGATAAGGCGACGCTCGGTTCCGACGGCTCGGCGTGGCCTTCGAGCCTTGGAGATCTCGCCGGCTTTCAGCGGGCCCAGTGGGCGCTCTACCAGCAACTCCGCACCAAGGATGACGACCATCCGCTGCCATGGAAGATCAGCGATTTCGTCACGCTTGGCAGTCCGCTCTCCCACAGCGAATTCCTGGTGACATACAATCTAGCCGAATTCAGGCGCGGCCTTGCCGAGCGGCTGTTTTCGGCCTGCCCGCCGATTGCCGATGGCGGCCAGGCCGGCGGCACCGTGTTATATCAGGAAGGTCACAGCGCCGCAGGCAAGGCGCAGCGCGCCGTGCATCATGGCGCGGTGTTTGCGGCGACACGCTGGACCAACATCTTCGACCGGGGCAATGGCTGGGCGACAGGCGATCCTATTTCGGGACCGATGACGGAAAATTTCGGCCCCGGCGTGGAGAACATCCAGGTCGAGCTCAAGGGTTCGCTCGGCCGCGTCTTCACCCACACGCTCTATTGGTCATTGACGGCAACCGGCGACGAGGTTGCTGCGGGCACGGCGCCGCGCTCGCATCTGCAGGTGCTGCGCGACGCTGTCGACCTCGGCCGGAAGCTGGAGCCGAGCTGAGGCGGAGTCGCTCTGAGGATGACGAAGCGACGGAAAGGCGCCTGCCCTCAAATATCCAGATTGGCGACCGACAGCGCGTTGTCCTGGATGAATTCGCGCCGCGGCTCGACCTCGTCGCCCATCAACCGCGAAAACAGCGAATCGGCATCGGTTGCGTCGTTGACCTTGACCTGCAGCAGCGAGCGCACATTCGGGTCGAGCGTGGTTTCCCAGAGCTGTTCGGCGTTCATTTCGCCGAGACCCTTGTAGCGCTGCATGGTCAGGCCTTTGCGGCCGGTCGCAAACACCGCATTGAGCAGCGCCAGCGGCCCCGAAATGGTTTCGGAGACATCCTTGCGGCGCAGCACCGGCGGCTCGCCATAGACCTCTGTGAGGCGCGGCGCATAGCGGTCAAGCTGGCGCGCGTCGGCCGAATTGATCAGCCCGGCGTCGAGCTGCGCGAATTCCTTGACACTGCGCACCGTGCGCTCGAACACATAGCCGCCGACGCCTTCATTGGAGGTCGACAGGCGGCCGGTCCAGCCGCGTTCGGTGTCCTCGGCAATGATGTCGAGGCGCTGGGCGACGCGTTCGGCCATGGCGTTGGCGCGACCGAGGTCATTCAAAATGTCGGCATTGAGCGCACCGGCAATCGCCGCCTGTTCGACCACGCCCCTGTTGTAGCGCGTATGCAGCCCATTGATCAGCTGGCGCACCGCCAGCGCATCGTCGATGGAGCCGCGCAGATCCTGTCCGGCTCGCGCTTCGCCGGAGGCAAGCGTCAGCGACGCCTCTTCCAGCCCCGAGCCGATCAGGAACTCCTCGAAGGCGCTTTCGTCCTTGATGTATTGCGAGCTCTTGCCGCGCGTCACTTTGTAGAGCGGCGGCTGGGCGATGTAGAGATGGCCGCGCTCGATCAGCTCCGGCATCTGCCGGAAGAAGAAGGTCAGCAGCAAGGTCCTGATATGGGCGCCGTCGACGTCGGCGTCGGTCATCAGGATGATCTTGTGGTAGCGCAATTTGTCGGCGTTGAACTCGTCCTTGCCGATCGACGTGCCGAGCGCGGTGATCAGCGTGCCGATCATCTCGGAGCCGAGCATGCGGTCGAAGCGCGCGCGCTCGACATTGAGGATCTTGCCGCGCAGTGGCAGGATCGCCTGGTTCTGGCGCGAGCGGCCGCCCTTGGCCGAACCGCCAGCCGAGTCACCCTCAACGATGAAGATTTCGGATTTTGCCGGGTCGCGTTCCTGGCAGTCGGCGAGCTTGCCGGGCAGCGAGGTGACGCCGAGCGAGCTTTTGCGGGTGATATCGCGCGCCTTGCGTGCGGCCTCGCGCGCCGCGGCCGCCTGGATCACCTTGTCGATGACCACCTTGCCTTCGGTCGGGTGTTCCTCCAGCCACGTGCCGAGCGCCTCGTTGACCAGGCCTTCGACCACCGGACGGACTTCCGACGAGACCAGCTTGTCCTTGGTCTGCGAGGAGAACTTCGGGTCGGGAACCTTGACCGACAGCACCGCCGTCAAGCCTTCGCGGCAATCGTCGCCGATCAGCGCCACCTTTTCCTTCTTGGTCAGGCCCGACGATTCGCCATAGCCGGTGATCTGGCGCGTCAGCGCGCCACGGAAGCCGGCCAGATGGGTGCCGCCGTCGCGCTGCGGTATGTTGTTGGTGAAGGCCAGCACGTTCTCGTGGTAGCTGTCGTTCCACCACATCGCCACTTCGACGGTGATGCCGTCGCGCTCGGCCTTGATGGCAATCGGCTTGTCGATCAGCGGTTTCTTGACCCGGTCGAGATATTTGACGAACTCTTCCAGGCCGCCATCATAGTGCAACTCGTGGCGCACGACGTCAGCATGGCGGGCATCGGTCAAGACGATGCGCACACCCGAATTCAGGAAGGCAAGCTCGCGCAATCGGTGTTCCAGCGTGCCGAAATCGAACTCGACCATGGTGAAGGTCTCGGCCGACGGAAAGAAGCTGATCTCGGAGCCGCTGCGCCCTTCATAGGTGCCGGGCTGCTTGTCCTGCTCGTAGCTGCCGGTCGCCTTCAGCGGTGCATCGGAATTGCCGTGCGTGAAGCTCATTTCGAAAATCTGGCCGTTGCGGCGGATCTTCAGCTTCAGCCAGGCCGACAGCGCGTTGACGACCGAGACGCCGACGCCGTGCAGGCCGCCTGATACCTTGTAGGAGTTCTGGTCGAATTTGCCGCCGGCGTGCAGCTGCGTCATGATCACTTCGGCCGCCGAAATGCCTTCTCCGGTGTGGATATCGGTCGGAATGCCGCGGCCATTGTCGATAACGGTGACCGAACCGTCTGGATTGAGCGTCACCGTCACCAGGTCGGCATGGCCGGCCAGCGCCTCGTCGATGGCGTTGTCGACCACCTCATAGACCATATGATGCAGGCCCGAGCCGTCGTCGGTGTCGCCGATATACATGCCGGGCCGTTTGCGGACAGCGTCCAACCCCTTCAAAACCTTGATGGAATCGGCGCCGTATTCGGCCTCAGCGCCGTTGGCGTTGTCGCTTTGATCGCTCATGAAAACCTGTCTGATTAATGCCGCATGTCCAGCGCGAAATAATGGCTTCGAATCACGCCGCTTTGATGGCCTAGATATAGGCGCAAATGGCCTGTTTTCCAAGGTTTGCAGGGATTTCAGGGCCGAATCTCAGGCCCGCAGCCGGCTATTTTTTTCGAGCGCTGGAATGGGCCAGAAGGTTGCGCAAATATTTGATCATGAATTTGTCTCCGGGCGCCAGCCTTCCCGTGCGGTCAAGCTCCAGCGTCAGCTTGAGCGCCTTGGTCAGCGCCGCCTTCGGATCCCTCGCCACATAGGCATAGGCGACGTAGGCGCGTGCCAGATCGATTTGCCAGATCGCATTGTCCGGATCGGACTGGGCCAGTTTCTGGGCAATGGCAAGGCTGGCTTCGAAGGCCGTCTTGGAACCCTCAAAGTGACGTCGGTCGGTTTCCAGATAACCAATCTTCTGCAGTGTGATCGACATATCGCGTTGCCAGATCGAATTGGCGGGATCGAGCTTGGCCAGCCGGTCGGCTATGGCAAGACTGTCCTGATAGTTTTGCAGAGCACCGCCGGCATCGCCCTGCTCTCTAAGCACCTCGGCGACCTGTTCGAGACAGACCGACAGGTCGCGCTGCCAGTCCGTGTTGCCGGGATCGATGGCGGCAAGGTCGCGCGCCGTGGCCAGCGCCTGCTGGAAGGACTCCAGCGCGGGCGGCCAATCCTTCTGGTCGCTGTAAGCTTTGCCGATCTTGGCGTAACCGACCGACAGGTCGCGCTTCAGATCGGTGTCGTTTGAGTCGCGTCGCACAAGCGCTTCGGCGATCCCTTGGCTCTTGTTGTAGGCGTCGAGCGCACCGGCAGCGTCGCCACGCTCGCGCAGAACGTCCCCGATCCTGGTGTAGCTCACGGAGACAGCGTGCTGGTGCCTGAGGTCATCGGGGTTGTTTTGCGCCAGCGCCAGCCGAATTCTCAGGCTCTCTTCGAACGCCGTCTGGGCGCCGTCCAGCTGGCCGGCGGTGCGGGCAAGATCGCCGATTTCGTCATAGGTAATGGTCAGGTCGCGCAGCAGATGGACGCTGTTCGGCTCCGCATCGGCCAATTGCTGCTTGATGGCCAGGCTTTGCTGATAGGCTTGGGCTGCCGCACCCACATCGCCTTGCGTCGCCAGTACGTTGCCGATCTTGTCGTTCGCCATGGCCAGATCGCCGAGCCAGGGGTTTTTGTCCGAAACCCCTGCGGTCAGATTCTGCAGCATGTCCCTGGCCGCCTCATAGTTTTGCAGGGAGGCCGGCAGGTCGCCTTGCGCCATCTTTATGTTGGCGAGCTTGATATGGCTGATGGCGAGATCGCGCTTGACGCTGGGGTCGGTTTCCTGACGCGACCGCTGCTCGAGATTGGCCAGCAGTGCCGTAAAGGCGCGGCCAGCTGCTTCGACATTGCCGACCGTCGTGTAGAGGATGCCAAGTTCTTCCATTGTGCGGCTCTGCCGGTCGGCCTGCTCCAGGCTGAGCGAGGTCTGCCCTGCCTCGCCGTAGAGCGACAGCACCGTTTCATAGTCCTTGATGGCGGTGGCGTAGTCGAGGCTGGCGCGCGCCGCGCCGCCTGACAGAAATCGCGTCGCGGCTTCGGACAGTGTGCGGCTGACAAAATTGGCCTTCAATGCCTGGCGCGAGACGTTGTCGACGTCGGCAGCCTTGGCGAGGATCACGCGTGCGCCGTCGAAGGCGCCGAGTGACAACTGGTCCTCGGCCTGGCGGCGCAGTTCGGTCACCTTCGGGTCGTCGGCGGCCAGCGTCTTCATCTCGCCACGCACCTTGACGAAGGCGTCGGCGGCCTCGCGCAGCCTGGCGTCCAGGCTTTCGCCGGAGAGGTGGCTGGTGTCGGAACTGATCAGCGCGCCATAGAGCGGCGCCAGCGGCATGTCGGCGTCGCTGGCGACCCGTTCGACCGCGCCGCGCATTTCCGGCGTGACGTCGGCCATGGCGAGCAGCAGCCGTTCGCGCTCTGGCAGCTGCTCCTTGGCCGCCGAGGCGAAGAACAGCTTCGGCAGCCCGCTCTCGACATAAGGCAGCTGTTTTCCGCGCGAAAGGTCGTAGACCTCCTGCTGCACCAGCGTCAGCACCGAGCGGATTTCGAGCCCGTCGGTGCCGAGATATTTGGCCAGCGCCGCTGTAAAGGGCGAATTCGCGCCGGTGCCGTCGGCAGCCGTCTCTCCGGGCGCCGCCGAAAAGGCGAACAGGATGTTTTCGGCCTTGCCGACGCGTCCGAGGCCCGGCTTGATCTTGTCCACCATATCCTTGATCAGCGATGTCGCGCCGCGTCCTTTGCCGCTGCCGCCTGTGAACGGATCGCTGCGGCAGGCGTCGAGCACGATCAACCCGACCTTTGCCGTGGCGGCCACGGCATCGCGCACCTCCTCCAGTGGCAGGCTGGTCTTCTCCAGCTGGTCGAGCGAGGAGGCATCGGCGTCGACCGGCAGCAGCCGGTTGTCGCCGGAGATTTCGACGCCGTGGCCGGAAAAATACACCAGCGCCACATCGGCGCCCTTGGCGTCCTCACGAAAATCGTCAAGCGCTCGGCGCATGCGCCGCAGGTCCCGATTGGTTTCGAGAACCACCTCGAAGCCGAGCTTCTTCAGCGCCGCTTCCATCGCCTCGCCGTCATTGACCGGATTGGAGAGCTTCCGCACCAGCCGGTAGTCGTCATCGGCAATGACCAGCGCCACGCGCCGCTCCGCCACCGCGGTGGCGGTGGTCGCAAGCATCAGCAGCAAGGCAAACAAAAAACGCAAGTCGAACCGCCCCCGGCTCAGTCACCTGCCGACCATTTCATCTCTTTATGGCATGAGCAAGCCGCGCTTTTTGGCCGAAAATCGGCCCTTTCAGGCGCGCATCGGTTTCAGCGCCTCGCTCCAGCGCAGCAGCTCGTCCAGCATGGTCTTGGTTCCACCCTGTACCTGTTCGCTGGCCTGGAAGGAGTCGTCGCTCTCCAGCAGCTTTTGATACAGTGGCAACGCGACACCTTCAGGGATCGGCATGATGCCGACCGCGGTCAGCAGCGGCTTCAGCGCCTGCGCCGCGCGCAGGCCACCGGAGACGCCGCCATAGCTGAATATGGCGGCTGGCTTGTACTTCCACTCGCGGAGGAGGTAGTCGATCGCGTTGACGATCGCCGGCGCTGCGAAATAATTGTACTCCGGCGCCACGAACACAAACGCGTCGGCGGCATCGATGGCCTTCGACCAGGCTTTTGTGTGGTCGTTCTGGTAGTTGCCGAGCCTCGGGTGATGCGGCTCGTCCAGAACCGGCAGCTGGAACGCGGCAATGTCGGTCAGCACCGGCTCGAATTTGCCGTGCTCACGGGCAAACCCCTCCAGCCAGTGGGCGAAGACCGGCCCGGCGCGACCCGGCCGCGTGCTGCCTATGATGATGTTCAGCTTGTGCTTCAAGGCGGGCTCTCCTGGGCGATTGGCAGTATCTGTTGGTGACTGTCACCTACGGCAGAGTGTGCAGCTCGACAAGGCGGAACCGTTTCACAGACGGTCACGATCCGATGAACACATTGTCGAAGCACGTCCGCACCACGGCGTTCCGGCCTGCCCTTCGGTCACATGGACGCCCGGATTGCCAGCCACTACATTGGGATATCAGCGGAGTACCTCATGGACACGCAGCCCGTCCCCTTCGTGCCGCCGGCGCCCAAGCCGCGCACGACGCCGCCGTCGACGCTGGAGATGATGCGCATCGTCTACCGCAATCCGCTCGAACTGTGGGGCGAGCACACTTACAACGAACCCTGGATTTCGGCGAATGGCGTCGGCGGGCATCTGATCGTCGCCAACGATCCCGGCCTCATCCGCCACGTGCTGATCGACAACGCCAAGAACTACAAGATGGCGACGGTGCGCCAGATGATCCTGCGCCCGATCCTGCGCGACGGCCTGTTGACCGCCGAAGGCGAAGTGTGGAAGCGCTCGCGCAAGGCGATGGCGCCGGTGTTCACGCCGCGCCATATCTTCGGCTTCGCTGAGCCGATGCTGCGTCGAACGATGCAGTTCGTCACCCGCTACGAAAATGGCGGCATGTCCGATATCGCCCACGACATGACGCTGCTCACCTACGATATCCTCGCCGAAACGCTGTTTTCCGGCGAGATTTCGGGCGAGCCCGGCAGTTTCGCGCAGGAGATCGACCGCCTGTTCGAGACCATGGGCCGTGTCGATCCGCTCGACCTTTTGCGCGCGCCCGAATGGCTGCCGCGGCTGACCCGCATCCGCGGCCGCAAGACCATGGCCTACTTCCGCAAGATCGTCACCGATACGGTCAAGATGCGCGAGGAGCGGTTGAAGCGCGACCCCGACACAGCGCCGCAGGATTTCCTGACGCTGCTGCTGAAGGCCGAAGGCCCCGAAGGGCTGACGCGGGCCGAAGTCGAGGACAACATCATCACCTTCATCGGCGCCGGCCACGAGACGACGGCGCGGGCGCTCGGCTGGACGCTCTACTGCCTCGCCGAAGCGCCATGGGAGCGCGAAAAGGTCGAGCGCGAGATCGATGCCGTGCTGGCGCGCGAGCCAGACCCGACGATGTGGCTGGACGCCATGCCGTTCACCCGCGCCGCCTTCGAGGAGGCGCTGCGGCTCTATCCGCCGGCGCCGTCGATCAACCGCGAGCCGATCGAGACGGAGACGTGGAACGATCTGGTGCTCCCGAAGCGCGCCGCCGTGCTGGTTATGCCCTGGGTCGTGCACCGGCACAGAAAACTGTGGGACAGGCCCGATGCCTTCATGCCCGAGCGCTTCCACCCGGGAAACCGCGAGAAGATCGACCGCTTCCAGTATCTGCCGTTCGGCGCCGGTCCGCGCATCTGCATCGGCGCCAGCTTCGCCATGCAGGAAGCGATCATTGCGCTGGCCAGCATGCTGTCGCGCTTCCGCTTCGATGCGACGGCGGAAACAAAGCCCTGGCCGGTGCAGAAACTGACGACGCAGCCGCAGGGCGGCCTGCCTATGCAGGTCACTCGGCGCGTTTGACGGCGCGATGCCTTAGTTAGCGATGCCTGCAGGCTTGCGCTGGAACTGGCCGGCGGCGCGGAAGCGCCAGAGGTAGCTCGGCAGGATGGTGCCAATCGACTGCGGCTGGATGTCGAGGCCGGCAAGCGTCCTGTTGGCCTTGGTCGCCGCCTCCGAGACGATGTTGTGCTCGCGCAGCTGCAGCACCTGGTCCTTGGTCAGCAGCGGATTGGGCAACAAGCCGAGGATCGAGGCCTGCAGATTGGCCACCCACCACGGCACCGGCACCAGCAGCCGCTTGCGCTCGATCACGGTCAGCAGCTCTTCCATGCACTGCTTGAAGGTAAGCACTTGCGGGCCGCCGAGCTCGTAGATCTGGCCGCCCTTGATCTTGCCTTCGACCGAGCGCGCCACCGCCTCGGCGACATCGCCGACATAGACCGGCTGGAACTTGGTCTGGCCGCCGCCGATCAGCGGCAGCACCGGCGAATAGCGCGCCATGTCGGCGAAGCGGTTGAAGAAGCTGTCCTCGGGGCCGAAATTGATCGAGGGACGGAAGATGACGGCGTCTGGGATGGTTTCCAGGACTGCCTTTTCGCCGAGCGCCTTGGTGCGCGCATAGTTGGATTCGGCGTCGAGGTCGGCGCCCAGCGCCGAAATGTGGGTGAGCCCGGCGCCGACCGAGCGCGCGGCTTCGGCGACGGCGCGGGCGCCGAACTCGTGCACGGTGTTGAATTTCTGCCGGCCGCCCTCATGCAGGATGGCGACCAGGTTGATGACATGGTCGGCGCCCTGCACGGCGCGGTCGACCGACCAGCGCACGCGCACATTGGCCTGCACCGGCTGGATCTGGCCGACATTGCCGAGTGGCTGCAGATGTCCCGCAAGATCGGGCCTCCGCACCGGAACCCGGATGCGGTAGCCGCGTTTGGCCAGCGCCCGCACGATGTGGCGGCCGACGAAGCCAGAGCCGCCGAAGACGACCACGAGCTTGGGGATCTGCAGGATTTCGGTCATGGCTGGCTCCGGCGCTCGAAAGCTTGGCTGAAGCCGTTTCATAGTCCGTTTTGGCCCAAAGGCAAAGGGTGACGCGTCGTCGCTGCCACCCCCATTTCGACCTTGTCAGAATGCCTTGCCGATGCGCGCGTCGACCGACTGGCGGTTGCCGCCGCGGATGACGAAGAACAACAGGATCGTCGCCCACAAAAGCGACTTTTCGGCGCCGGAAAAGCCCTGGCCGACAGTGATCCAGTGGAACCAGACGGTGACCAGAATCACGACCATTCCGGCGAAGGCGGCCGGCCGGGTCAGCAGGCCGATGGCAATGAGCATGCCGCCGAAGAACTCGGTGCAGGACAAAAGCAGCGACCAGAACGCGCCGGGATAGAAACCGAGGCCTTCGACCATCTCGGCGGCGCCGAAGGGATTGGTGATCTTCTGCGAGCCGTGGATGGTGAGAAACCCACCGGCGACGACGCGAAGCAGGGTTTCCACGCCGTCATGCAACGACGAATACAGACGGCCAAACACTGGGATGATCAGTCTGCCGCGGGAAGCGTCGGTGGTTACGGACATGGTACCTCCTGTTGGTGTGATGATCCCTCGCAAACACCCGATGGCTCCCATCAAGTCAAGTTAACAAAAGTTAACTTTCATCATCAGGTTTAGCATGCAGGCACGACGAAACGCAGAAAACCCCGCCGAAGCGGGGTTTTCCGGGTGACGCAACCGTCGAGACAGGGGTCGAGGCGGCAGACCTGAGACGGCATACCCCCGCCCCGACCCTAAACGCATCCGACAGAAGACACCGGCCGGGCAAACCCGACCCGGCAGCTATTGGTCGTTGCGATCGGCAGAAAGGTTCAGCCAAGGCGCGGAAAAATCTGTTGCGGGCAGAACTGCTCAGCCCGAATAGCGCTCAGCGAATTCTGAAATGCGCTGCACCACCGCCTTGGGAGCGTTGATGCCCCGCGCTTGCGCCTTCTCGGCCGCCTCGGCGCGGGCGCGGCCCGGCACGTGCACGCCAAAGCGCCGGCGCAGCCGGTCGAGCTGGTCCCTCATGCGCTGCTCGAAATCCGCATCAAGCAGTTTGGGCTCGATGGCAAGCACGAACAGGCCGGTCCCAGGGCTGTCCGGTCCGCCGGTGAACCATGGCGCGTCGAGCGACCAGTTGGCCCCCGAAATGCCGGCCGCCAGCACTTCGACCATCAGCGCGATGTTGGCGCCGCGCTGGCCGCCGAAGGCAAGCATGGCGCCTTTCATGGCGGCGGCTGGATCGGTGGTCGGGTTGCCGCTCGCGTCCAGCGCCCATCCCTCCGGGATCTTCTTGCCGTCCTCGGCCGCCTTGCGGATGTTGACGAAGGCGGTGGCGCTCGACGACTGGTCGATGACCAGCGGCGCGCCATCGGCGGCGGGTGCCGCAAAAGACATCGGATTGGTGCAATAGACCGGCTTGACGGAGCCCGAGCCGGCAAGCACGGCCGGCCCGTTGGTGGCGGCGAAGGAGACCAGTCCCAGTTGCGCCAGACGCCCGGTGAAATAGCCGAGCGCGCCGCACGTATAGGCGTTCCTCTGCGAGAAGATGGCGACGCCGAACAGCTTTGCCGCCTTGGCGAGGTCGTCGATGGTGCGGTCAAAGCCGGTATGCGCCAAGCCGCCTCGCGCGTCGGAGAGATAGACGGCGAGCGCCGGCCTGGTGATCACCGGATCGGCATTGCCGTCGATGCGGCCGGCTTCCAGCGCTTCGAGGTAGTCGATGAAGTGCGCCAGCCCGACGGTCGAAAGCCCTTCCGCCTCGGCGGCGATGATCGAGGCGGTGAGCGACCGCGCCGTCTCCTCATTGGCGCCGGCCCCGAGTGCCGCCATCCGGCACAGCCCTGTTGCCTGGTCGAGAGAGAGTTGCATGGTGGGGACCTTGGATTGGTGATGAGTGAGCAGGGAGTAGTCAGTAGGGAATAGGGAAAGCAAGTGGGTTTGCGGATTCTCACTACTTACTACTCACTACTGCCTATTCCCTATCCAACCTTGTTGGGAATCCTCGCCTCGATCTTGCTGAAGGCAAATACCAGAATGCCGGTGATCGTCATGTAGATCAGAGCCAGGAGCAGCAAGGGTTCGTAGGTGAGATAAGTGTCCTGCCGCACCTTGGACGAAACGGCAAAAATGTCGATGACGCTGATCGTCGCCACCAGCGGGGTCGACTTCAATTGCAGCACGGTTTCGCCGGTCAGCGTCGGCAGCGCCCGGTAGATGGCCTGCGGCAACCAGATGCGGCGGAAGATCTTCCAGCGGCTCATGCCGAAAGCGCGGGCAGCCTCGAGCTGCCCCTTGGGCACACCGGCAAAGGCGCCGCGCATCACTTCTCCCTCGTAACCGGCGAAGGACAAGGTCAGCGCCAGCACGCCGTAAGGCCAGGCCTGGCGCAGATACGGCCACATCCAGGATTCGCGGATCCAAGGATATTGCGGAAACAGCGAGCCCAGCCCGTAATAGAGCAGCCACAGCTGGATCAGCAGCGGCGTGCCGCGGATGACGGTGCAGAATGTCTTGGCGGGAGCGGAGAGCCAGAAAGAGCCCGCGGCCTGCGCCAGCCCGAGCGGTACCGCCAGCAGGAAGCCGAGAAAGCAGGTGACGGCCAGGATCCATAGCGAGCGCCAGATGCCGAGCAGGCCCATTTCATAATATTGCGGCAGCCAGTCCCAGCGCATGAAGAAGATGGCCCCGAGCACCAGCGCCAGGGCGATCAGGATCAGCACGATACGGTGTGGCTGCAGCCATAGCGACGTCCGTGCGGCGGCGTTGATGATGGTCGCTTCTCCGGCCATCACCGCGCTTCCTTGAGCGAAGGCATGCCGCGCCGCGACCAGGCCTCAAGGCGGCCGATGAGCAGGTTCGAAACCAGCGAAAGGATGAGATAGAGCACGCCTGCGGCGACGAAGAAGGTGAAATAGGCTTTGGTGACGCCCGCGGCCTGCCGCGTCGCCAGCGCCAGTTCGTAGAAACCGACGACCGCCAGAAGGGCGGTGTCCTTCGTGGCGATGAGCCACAGATTGGCGAGGCCCGGTATGGCGAAGGGCAGCATTGCCGGCAGCGTTATGCGCCGCAACATCAGCCCGGGCGACATGCCATAGGCACGGGCAGCTTCGATCTGGCCCTGCGGAATGGCCAGGATCGCACCGCGGATCACCTCGGTCGAATAGGCGCCCTGGACAAAGCCAAGCACGGCGATGCCTGCGGCAAGGCCGCTGATGTCGACGCGCGGATAGCCCATTGCGGTCAGCGCCTGGTTGATCAGGTCCGTCCCGGCATAATAGAGCAGCAGGATCAGCACCAGTTCGGGCACAGCGCGCACTATGGTAGTGTAAACCGCCAGCAGGTCGCGCACGACCGGGCCGCCATAGAGCTTGCCAAAGGCGCCGCCGGTGCCGATCAGGAGACCGAGGCACGTGGCGCCCAGCGCGATCTCGATCGAATGGAGCAGTCCCAGCAAAAGAGTTCCGCCCCAGCCCGGCGGGTTGGGCGAGAGAAGTTCGATGATGCCGGCCGCGGAGGCCGAAAGAAGTGCGTCGATCAGCGTCGCCCCCGGATTGCTGACTCTAACCGCCGACGGCAGCGCCGGCGGCAAGCATGTCTGGGAAAGATCGGGCAGGGAGGCATGGCGCTGGCGCCATGCCTCTTAGCTCATGCGAGGATCGTCAGTTCGACTGCGCGCCGCCGCCATAAATGTCGAAATCGAAGTACTTCTTCGAGATCTCGTCATATTTGCCGTTGGCGCGGATCGCCTTGATGCCGGCGTTGATCTTGCCTTTCAGTTCGGTGTCTTCCTTGCGCACGCCCGCGCCCACGCCCGGCCCGAGCACCTCGTCATCGGGAGCCACCATGCCCTTCAGGTCGCAGCAGGCTTTGCCCTGGTCCGATTTCAGGAACGCGTCGAGCGCGATCGAATCCGCCTGCACGGCGTCGAGGCGGCCTGCGGCCAGATCGTTGTTGGCTTCGTCCTGCGTCTGGTATTCCTTGATCTCGGCGGCCGTGGAGCCGAAATGCTTCTTGGCATAGGCCGAATGGGTGGTCGACACCTGCACACCGAGGACTTTGCCCTTGAGGTCGTCTGGCGTGGCGCCGAATTTCTGGTCCTTCGGGCCGATGATGGCGGTCGGCGTGTTATAGTACTTGTCCGAGAAGTCGATCGTCTTCTCGCGTTCGGCGGTGATCGACATCGAAGAGACGATGAGGTCGATCTTCTTGGTCGTCAGCGCCGGGATGATGCCGTCCCAGGCGACAGGCGTGATGACGCAGTCGAGCTTCTCCTCGGCGCATACGGCGTCGATGAACTCGATTTCCCAGCCGACCCATTTGCCGGAAGCGTCCGGCGAGGTGAAGGGCGGATAAGGCTCGGCGGCAACGCCGATCTTGACCGGATCGGCTTTGGCCACGCCCATGGCGGCGACGCCGAGCAGCAGCGCTGCGGCGAATGTTTTCAGAACAGTCTTCATTTTCACGACTCCCAGTTTGTTGTTGGTTCCCGGTTTTCTTCCGTCCCGGCTTTCCTAGCCGATGTTGCGGATGAACTGCTTCAGCCTTTCGGATTTCGGTGCGCCGAAGATCTGCTCCGGCGGCCCCTCTTCCTCGACCAGCCCGTTGTAGAGGTAGACGACATGGGTCGCGACCTCGCGGGCGAATTTCATTTCATGCGTGACCAGGACCATGGTGCGCCCCTCGCGCGCCAGGTCGCCGATCACCTTCAGCACCTCGCCGACCAGCTCCGGGTCCAGCGCCGAGGTCGGCTCGTCGAACAGCATGACGCGCGGATTGATGGCCAAGGCACGGGCGATCGCCGCGCGCTGCTGCTGGCCGCCGGAGAGATAGGCCGGATAGACGTCGCGCTTTTCGGCGAGACCGACGCGCGCCAGCAGCTTTTCGGCTTCCCTGATCGCGACGTCGCGCTTGACGCCCAGCACATGCACCGGAACCTCGATGACGTTCTCGATCAGCGTCATGTGGCTCCACAGGTTGAAGTTCTGGAACACCATGCCGAGCTTGGAGCGGATGCGCTCGATCTGCCGGCGGTCGGCGGGCACGGTGTGGCCATGGCTGTCGGCCTTGAGTTTGATCTCTTCGCCATTGACGCGGATGATGCCGCTGGTCGGGTTTTCCAGGCAGTTGATGCAGCGCAGCAGCGTCGATTTGCCGGAGCCCGAGCCGCCGATGATGGCGATCACCTCGCCGTCGCGCGCCGACAGCGAAACGCCCTTCAGCACATGCAGCTGGCCGAATTTCTTGTGCAGGTTTTCGACATGGATGGCTTCGGCGGCGCTATTCTGCGCCTTGCCGGATTGGACTACTGCGGCTCCCACCGCGCTCACCGGGTGACCTCTACCACAGGGCCGACCGTAGATCGTCGAACGTCTATCCGGCTAATCAACATACGCTGTAATGCCCACTCCAGACTTCAGCATGGACCCAACAGCGCGAGCCCGTCAATCCCGCTCATTACGGCACTTGCGGCCTTATTGTGCAAGTGTATAAATAGCCTTCGATGAAATTTTTTCCATTTTTTTCACCTTGAACACGGCATTGAAAAGGGCACTGATGAGCGCTTTCGGATCACAGTCCATGGCGGCGCCGTTGCGGCGTGTGCTAATGCGGTCGGCGGCCAACGCCATGCGCGATGCCGACAGAGCCTCCTGGCACTATGGCCCCGGGTTCGACCCGGCGAAAGCCGCCTCGCAGCACGCGGTCCTTGCCGAGCTGGTAGCGGCTTCCGGCGCCGAAATCGAATGGATCGAGGACAGGGCCGACGGCCTTTCGGATTCGGTGTTCACCCACGATCCGTCGCTGATGACCGACCGCGGCGCGCTGATCCTGTCCATGGGCAAGCCGTTGCGCGCCAGCGAGCCTTCGCTGCACGAGGAAACCTACACACGCCTCGGCATTCCGATCCTCGGCTGCGTCGAGGCTCCCGGCCAGGTCGAAGGCGGTGATTGCGTATGGCTGGATGCCCGCACGCTGGTGATCGGGCGCGGTGTGCGCTCCAATCAGGAAGGCATCCAGCAGGTCTCCAACCTGCTGACGCCGCTGGGCATCTCCGTCTACGGCTTCGATCTGCCGCTGTGGCAGGGTGAGGAGGCGTGCCTGCATCTGATGTCTGTGATCAGCCCGCTGGCCGACGATCTTGCGCTGGTCTATTCACCGCTTTTGCCGGCCCCGTTCTATCAGATGCTGAAGGCGCGCGGCATCCGGCTGGTCGAAGGCGACCCGCAAGAGTTCGCCGCGTCGAACGGCCTCAGCCTGAACGTGCTGCCGACCAGTCCGCACAAGGTCATTGCCGTTGCAGGCTTTCCCAAGACCAGGGCCGCGATGGAAGCAGCCGGCTGCACGGTTGAAATCTTCGAGGCAGATGCGCTCTGCATCGCCTGCGAAGGCGGGCCGACATGCCTGACGCGGCCCATCCTGCGCCAATGAATGAGCGCCGCAAGTTCCGCCGCGAGGGCGAGGAGCGGCGGCGGCAGGATTTGATCGACGCGACCCTGGACAGCGTGGCCGAACATGGCCTGGAGGGCGCCAGCGTGCGCACCATCGCCTTGCGCGCCGGCGTCACCGCCGGGCTGATCCGGCACTATTTCCCGGGCAAGGAAGAATTGCTGCAGGAGGCCTACGCGGCGCTGATGGGCCGCATGACGGAGCAGGCGAAGGCGGCATTGCTCATGGAAAACGCCTCGCCGCGCCAGCGCCTTGCGGCCTTCGTCACCGCCAACCTCAACGCGCCGATCATCGACGCGCGGGTGTTTTCGCTCTGGGCAACTTTCATCGGCCGCGCCGGCGCGAATCCGAGCCTGGCTCGCGCCCACCGTGAAGGCTACCTTGGCTTTCGCAACGAGGTGGAAGCGGTCGTGGCCGAAGTGCTTGCCGCCGAACGGCGCAAGCCGGACGCAAGTGAGCTGCGCCGCCATGCCATCGCGATCAACGCCATCCTCGACGGGCTCTGGATAGAAGGCTGTCTGGCCGCAGAGATGTTCTCGCCTGGCGAATTGGCGGCGATCGGCGTCAAAGCCATAGAGGCCGAGCTCGGCCTCGCGCCAGAGCAATTCCAGGAAAAGTGAGAATCGGTTTTCCCGGGAAAAGCGCATAGCGCTTTGCGTAAGAGACAAAGATAGAGCGGATCACTGTTTCCGTTGAACAGTGATCCGTTCAAAAGGGAGAAAGCCTATGACCACCATCGGCGAAGCGCTGATCTCACTCCTCGAAGCGCATGGCGTCGACACCGTCTTCGGCATTCCCGGCGTCCACACGGTCGAGCTTTACCGCGGCCTGGCGCGCTCGAAGATTCGCCACATCACGCCGCGCCACGAACAGGGCGCCGGCTTCATGGCCGACGGCTATGCCCGCGCCTCAGGCAGGCCGGGCGTCGCCTTCGTCATCACCGGGCCGGGGCTGACCAATACCATCACCGCCATGGGCCAGGCACGCGCCGATTCCGTGCCGATGCTGGTGATTTCGGGCGTCAATGCGATGCCGACGCTGGGCAAGGGGCTGGGCTTCCTGCACGAACTGCCGGACCAGCGCGGCATGATGGAGAAGGTGGCACTGTTTTCGCAGCGCGTTACCGAGGCGAGCGAATTGCCAGGCGCGCTGGCGCAGGCCTTCGCGCTGTTTTCGTCCTCGCGGCCGGGGCCCGTGCATATCGAAATCCCGACCGATGTCATGGTCAAACCGGCCGACGGCATCGCTGCCATGCTCACCAATGCGACGCCGCCGGCGCCTGATGGCGTGGCCGTTGCCGACGCCGCCAGGCTGATCGCCGCCGCGCGCCGGCCGCTGATCCTGGCTGGCGGCGGCGCCAAGCGCTCCGATGAGCCATTGCAGCGCCTGGCCGAGCGGCTCGGCGCGCCCGTCGTCCAGACCGCCAATGCGCGCGGCCTGCTGCACGCGCATCCGCTTTGCGTACCCGCAAGCCCCAGCCTGAAGGCGGTGCGTGCGCTGATGGCCGACGCCGATCTGGTCATCGCGGCCGGTACCGAGTTCGGGCCGACCGACTATGACGGTTACAGTGATGGCGGTTTCGTGCTGCCGGCCAACCTGATCCGCATCGATATCGGCGCCGACCAGCTTGCCCGCCGCCCGGTGAGTGTCGCCATCCAGGCCGATTGTGCGGAGGCGCTGCATGCACTGCTTGCCGCGCTCGGCCCCGATCATGCGACGGCGAAGGGCGGCGAAACGCGTGCCGACGCGGCGCGAAAGGCGGCTTTTGCGGAATTGAGCCCGGCCTATGCCGCGCAGGTGCATGCGGTGGAAGCGATCCGCGACGCCTTGCCGGGCGCCATCATCGTCGGTGATTCCACGCAGCCGATCTACGCCGCCAATCTGTATTACGACCACGACCGGGCGGGCGGCTGGTTCAACGCCGCCACTGGCTTCGGCGCACTCGGCTACGGGCCGCCGGCGGCGATCGGCGCGGCGCTTGCCATGCCCGGCGTGCCGGTGGTTTGCCTGACCGGCGACGGTGGCTTCCAGTTCACCTTACCGGAGATCGCGGTTGCGCTCGATGCACCGGCGCCGGTCATCTTCGTCGTCTGGAACAACAGAGGCTATCGCGAGATCGAGACCTCAATGCTCGATGTCGGCGTCGAACCGGTCGGCGTGTCGCCGGCGCCGCCGGATTTCTGCAAGCTGGCCGAGGCCTACGGCATATCAGCCGAACGGCTTGCCGGTACTGCTGAGCTCGCCGATGCGCTCAAACGCGCCCGCGCAACTGGCCTGCCTCACGTCATCGAAATCACTATCGACTGAGGCTTGACCGCGCGCCGAACGTCCATGCGCGAGTCAAAGGGGACGGTCGGCTGCTTCGAGCGATGCAAAGACGCAACACTGCCATGTCGAGATGGCGGTTGAGTGATCGCGCGAAAGAGGCGACGCTCTGCGTCGGCGCGGCATAACGACAGACATAATCATAAAAAACGACAGGAGCGTCGAGGATGACGGAAACACTTCAGGGAAAGCATATCGTGGTGACCGGCGGCACCGGGGCACTCGGCGCAGCGGTCGTCGGCAAACTATTGGCCGACGGCGCGATCTGCCATGTGCCCAATGCTCACGCGTCGGCCCCCTCGCATTTTCCCTTTGTGACCGACGATCGCGTCCGGCTGGCGCACAATGTCGATCTTGCCGATCCCGCCAAGGTCGATGCCTTCTACGCCAGCGTTCCGGATCTGTGGGCCTCCATCCATCTGGCCGGCGGCTTTGCCGCGGCACCTGTGGAAAAGATCGAATCCGCATCCTTTGCCGAAATGATGGACACCAACGCCCGCACCACCTTCCTGTGCTGCCGCGCCGCGGTGCGCTCGATGCTTGGCTCGGCTACGGCCGGCCGCATCGTCAATGTCACGGCGCGCGCCGGGCTCGACCCGCGCCGCGGTTCCGGCATGGTCGCCTATGCCGCCAGCAAAGCGGCGGTGGCGGCGATGACGGTGGCAATCGCGGAGGAGCTGAAGCACAAGGGCATTCTGGTCAATGCTGTCGCTCCTTCGACGCTCGATACGCCCGCCAACCGTGCCGACATGCCGGATGCCGACGTCACCAAATGGGTCAGCCTGGAAGCAGCCGCTGAAGCCATCGCCTATCTGGCATCGCCGGCCAATCTGGCGATGAGCGGCACGCTGGTGCCGCTTTACGGCCGCGCCTGAGGGGCGGCCGCGGGGCGGTTCATTTGCAGACGAGCTTGCCTATCTGCAGCTTGAACTTGCGCGGGCCCGGCATCTGTTCCGCGCTCGCGTCGTCGACGATAAACACATCGAGCGTGCAACCGCCGCCGCCCACCCGGTAGTGGTCGGTTCCGATATGCTCGATCACGTCGATGGGGCCATGACTTTCCAGCCTGCGGGCAACATCACCGCTGTCGGTGATGGCGTCGATCTCGGCCTTGCGCTGCCAGTAGGGCGGCAATGCCGCCACCGCTGCCACTGTGCCGGCCAGCAGGAATACTGCGACAAAACCGATGCGGGTCATAGGGCCTCCGAACCGTCTGGCATCCAACAGCGGTCTTCGCCGACCTGGCGAGCATGGCGCCGCCAACGCCTCTACAGCATCAGAATACCTGCGACTATGTCAGGTTCGAGACTCCCGCCTCCACGACCTCGACTGCGTCGCCGATCGAGATTGTACCGGCGTTGTTCGGTATCGCATTCTGACCAAAGATGATGCCGCCCTTGGCGGAGCGGTGGAGTTTGCCAAGCGTCTGCAACGGCTCGCGCGGGTCCGGCTGCTCGCCACTGTGCCGGTCGCGGGTGGTGATGACACAGCGCGAGCAGGGTTTTGCGATGCGCAGCTCGACAGCGCCGATGCGGATCGTCTTCCAGCTGTCTTCGGGCCATGCGCCTTCCGCGTCGATGACGATGTTGGGGCGAAACCGCGCCATCTCGATGGGCCTGGCCAGATGGCTGTTCAGATGCTCCAGCGAGCCCGTCGTGGCCACCAGCAGCGGAAAACCGTCGGCAAAGCCGACGTAATCTCCAGGCTCGCCGAATTCAGGGTCGACCGGCCGGTTTTTGCGGATCGTCGAAATAGACCAGATCGACGGGCCGGCCAAGAATCGTGGAGAGATAAGCGCCGGCGGCTGGATCACACGACCGCGCGGCAACAATATCCTTCCAGATCTTGACCTGACGGAGTGCAGCACCTGGGCCTGGAGCATCGATGGCGTGCGAACCATGCCTGTCATGTTTCAGCAGGATGCCCGCGCCGCGATGCTCGACGTCGATCGTCGTCATATCAGGTATCTGGCGAATGGTGAGGAACTGTCCGTCCTTGTCGACGACCATCCAGCGGCGGTCGCCTTCCATGCCCATGGTCTCGATGTCAGCGCTCGGCACGGCATGGCCGCGCAGGCTCTTGACCGGATAACGATGGAGTTCGACGACCTTCATGCGCATGACCCTATTGCCAGGAGTGCGGAGTTGAAGGGATTGCACGGTCCTTGTCTTGTGCCAGTGCCGCGAAATGAAAAACCCGCGAGCCTTGCGGTCCGCGGGTTTCTTGTTTCAGGCCGCGCGCGAGGCGCGGCAGGCAGCCAAAACTTAGCTGCCCTGCTTCTTCAGCGCGGCGCCCAGGATGTCGCCCAGCGAAGCGCCGGAGTCGGTCGAGCCGTACTGAGCGACTGCTTCCTTCTCTTCGGCGATTTCCAGCGCCTTGATCGAGACCTGCAGCTTGCGGGTCTTCTTGTCGAAGGCGATGACGCGAGCGTCGACCTTCTGGCCGACGGTGAAGCGCTCGGGGCGCTGCTCGTCGCGGTCACGGCTGAGGTCGGAACGCTTGATGAAGGTCTCGATGCCGCTGTCGACCAGCCGCACTTCCAGACCGCCATCCTTGACGCCGATGACTTCGCAGGTGACGACCGCGTTCTTGCGCAGTTCGCCTGAAGTCGCCGCTTCGCCGACCGTATCCTTGGCCAGCTGCT
This sequence comes from Mesorhizobium sp. PL10, assembly GCF_053714315.1. Classification (NCBI taxonomy): domain Bacteria; kingdom Pseudomonadati; phylum Pseudomonadota; class Alphaproteobacteria; order Hyphomicrobiales; family Phyllobacteriaceae; genus Mesorhizobium; species Mesorhizobium sp. PL10. The sequence continues at coordinate 269,070 of NZ_JBSKBR010000009.1, forward strand.
TGATGCCGAGCGAGATGCGCTCCTTGTCGATGTCGACGTCGAGCACTTGCGCCTTGACCATGTCGCCGCGATTGTACTCTTCGATGACCTGCTCGCCCGGGCGGGTCCAGTCGAGGTCGGACAGGTGCACCATGCCGTCCACGTCGCCTTCGAGGCCGATGAACAGGCCGAACTCGGTCTTGTTCTTGACCTCGCCCTCGACCTGGCTGCCGACCGGATGGCTCGAGGCGAAAGCCTGCCACGGATTCTCGAGCGTCTGCTTGAGGCCGAGCGAGATGCGGCGCTTGGCCGGATCGACCTCGAGCACCACAACATCGACTTCCTGCGTCGTCGACAGGATCTTGCCGGGATGCACGTTCTTCTTCGTCCACGACATTTCCGAAACGTGGATGAGACCTTCGATGCCCGGCTCCAGCTCGACGAACGCGCCGTAGTCGGTGATGTTGGTGACGGTGCCCTTGATCTTCTTGCCGATCGGGAACTTGGTGCCGATCTCGGACCACGGATCCGACTCGAGCTGCTTCATGCCGAGCGAGATGCGGTGGGTTTCCTGGTTGATGCGGATGATCTGCACCTTGACCGTCTGACCGATGTTGAGGATTTCGGTCGGATGGTTGACGCGGCGCCATGCCATGTCGGTGACATGCAGCAGGCCATCGATGCCGCCGAGGTCGACGAACGCACCGTAGTCGGTGATGTTCTTGACGACGCCTTCGACAACCTGGCCTTCTTCGAGGTTCTGCACGATTTCCGAACGCTGTTCGGCGCGGCTTTCCTCGAGCACGGTGCGACGCGACACCACGATGTTGCCGCGGCGGCGATCCATCTTGAGGATCTCGAAGGGCTGCGGGTTGTGCATCAGCGGGGAGACGTCGCGGATCGGGCGGATATCGACCTGGCTGCGCGGCAGGAAGGCCACGGCGCCGTCGAGGTCGACGGTGAAGCCGCCCTTGACCTGGTTGAAGATGACGCCTTCGACGCGCTCACCCTTGGTGAACTTCTCTTCGAGCTTGACCCAGCTCTCTTCGCGGCGGGCCTTGTCGCGCGACAGGACGGCTTCGCCCAATGCGTTCTCGATGCGCTCGACCATGACCTCGACGGTGTCGCCGACCTTGAGCGTCGAGTCCTTGCCCTTGACGCCGAATTCCTTCAGCGGCACGCGGCCTTCGACCTTGAGGCCGACATCGATGATGGCCATGTCTTTTTCGATCGCCAGGATCGTGCCCTTGACGACCTGACCTTCGCCGGAGTGACCGGTGGTAAATGATTCTTCGAGCAGGCTCGCGAAATCGTCGCGAGTGGGATTTGCAGCTGACATATTTTCTCCTGGAGTGCCCCGCATCTTAAGCAGGACGGGCGCCGTGGGTTAGCGTTGCGTTGGCCTGCCGGCGTTCCGGGCTACAAAAGCCCTGGGCCGCCTAAGCGGCAATTCCGGCGCATGAAGAATGCTGGCAGGCTGGTTCGTGCCCGATATGGGTATTTTCTTCGCTTCCGGCAACGGAAAACGCGACGAAAACCTTCAATCAGGCTTTATCTCTTTTGGCCAAGGCGTCGTCGATGATCGTTTTGGCCGCCAGAAACGCGGCCTCTATAGCCATTTCGGAGGTATCAAGCAAGTGCGCGTCCACCGCCGGCTTCAGCGGCGAGTCGGCGCGGCCCATGTCGCGCTCGTCGCGGCGCACGATATCGGCGAGGATTTCGATGAAATTGGCAGTACCGCCGATGCTTTCGATCTCCGCCAGCCGGCGCTGCGCGCGCACCTCGGCACTCGCCGTCACATAGAGTTTGATGTCGGCGTCAGGGCACACGACGGTGCCGATGTCGCGCCCGTCAAGCACGGCGCCTGGCGGCGTTTTGGCGAAGTCGCGCTGCTTTTCGACCAGGATCCGCCGCACGGTCGGGTAAACCGCGATCTTCGACGCCGCTTCGCCGACCGCATGCGCCGAGAGAACCGCCCGGTCGAGCTTTGCCAGATCGACCTGGCGCGCCGCGGTTTCGGCGGCAGATACGTTGTCGAGCGGCAGCGCGTGCTGGATCAACGCATGGGCCACCGCGCGGTAGGTGAGGCCGGTGTCGAGCAGGTTGAGGCGGTAGTGGTCGGCCAGCCGGCGGGCGAGCGTGCCTTTGCCGGCACCGGCGGGACCGTCGATGGCGATGGTGAAGGTCGAACTCATCTGACTTTCCTAGTGAACTGGAACGCCAGTACCGACGCGGCGATCAAAACCGACAACGGCAATACGATGAAAGGTATGACGCCGATTGTCATGAAGGCCATTGCCCCGATTGCTTTGAAAAGGCCTGCAAGAAACACCCAGCCGCTGTTTTCTAGAAATCTGGAGGTTCCGACGGACAAATAAATGATCGTGAATTGAAGGGCGAAAATCCAGAACAGAAAAGCAAAAACACCTAGCCGCTTTTTGAAGACGACGCGTTCGATCAGATACGGGACCAGCGCAGCTCCTAGATAAGCCGCTACGACCAGCCAGTCCCCTGACATCATTCGATCTCCGCGCCCAGTCCCTTCATCAGCCCCATGAACTCCGGAAAGCTCGTCGCAATCATCGCAGCGTCGTCGATTGTCACCGGCTTTTCCGTCGCCAATCCCATCACTAGAAAGCTCATGGCGATACGGTGGTCGAGATGGGTCTGCACGGTCGTGTCCTGGCCGTTGGGATGGCCACCTAGGCTCCTGCCGCCAGGCTTGCCGCGTACGGCCAAACTTGCCTCACCCTCGGTGCAGTCAACGCCATTGATCTTCAGCCCGTTGGCGACCGCCGACAGCCGGTCGGATTCCTTGACCCGCAGCTCTTCCAGCCCCTGCATCAGCGTCTCGCCTTCGGCGAAGCTGGCGGCAACAGCCAGCACCGGATATTCGTCGATCATCGACGGCGCCCGCTCCGGCGGCACGATGACGCCCTTGAGGTCGGAATAACGCACGCGCAGATCGGCGACGTCCTCGCCGCCAGCATTGCGCGGGTTCAAGATGTCGATCTGGCCGCCCATCTCCTGCAGTGTCAAAAGCAGGCCCGTGCGGGTCGGGTTCATCAGCACGTTCTCTATGACAATATCGGAGCCCGGCACGATCAGTGCCGCGACCAGCGGGAAGCTGGCCGAGGACGGGTCGCCGGGCACGGCGATGATCTGTCCGGTCAGCTTGCCCTGGCCCTCGATGAAGATGTGGCGCACGCCGCGCTCGTCGGTCTCGACCGACAGATTGGCGCCGAAACCCTTCAGCATCTTTTCGGTGTGATCGCGCGTCATCACCGGTTCGATCACCGTGGTGATGCCCGGCGTGTTGAGGCCGGCGAGCAGCACGGCCGACTTGACCTGCGCCGAGGCCATCGGCACGCGGTAGGTGATGGGTGCTGCGTGCTTCGGCCCATGCAGCGTGATCGGCATGCGGTCACCGGGCGTTGCCTTCAGCACCTGCACGCCCATCTGGCGCAAGGGTTCGAGCACGCGGCCCATTGGCCGTCCCGACAGCGAAGCGTCGCCGATGAAGGTCGTTTCCATGTCGTAAGTGCCGACAAGACCCATGGTGAGGCGCGAGCCGGTGCCGGCATTGCCGAAGTCGAGCGGGCCTTCCGGTTGCAGCAGTGCGCCGTTGCCGGTGCCGCGGATCACCCATTCGGCGCCGCGCTTTTCGATATGCGCACCCATCGCCTTCATGGCCGCGGCCGTGCGCATTACATCCTCGCCTTCCAGCAGGCCGGTGACACGGGTTTCGCCGGAGGCCAGGCCGCCGAACATCATGGAGCGGTGTGAAATCGACTTGTCGCCGGGCACGCGGGCGGTGCCGGAAAGAGCTGGGGATTTGCAGGCGGTGGCCGGCTTGGCAGCGGCGGCGTGAGACATGGAATTTCCCTGGACGGAATGCCGGCGCACCGGCGCTTTTCATTTGTTGCGGCGGTCTCGTATCACGGCGGGCACAAATGGTCATCCCCATGGTCGTCACTTGGCGCGAGGCCTTTCAGGACTTGGTTTTGTGACGCCGGCTTTTCGCTTTGACAGCGCGGTAAACTCTGGTTATGGGGACCACTCTTTTATTGACGAGGCTTGCCGTGGCAAAAAACGAACTTGGCACAAAGCGTGTCGACCCTGAGACGGGTCGAAAATTTTACGACCTGAACAAGGACCCGATCGTCTCGCCCTATACGGGCAAGACCTATCCGCGTTCCTATTTCGAGGAAGGCAAGATTGCCGCCATCGAAGAGGAAGAGGAAGTGGCCGAGAAGGAAGTAGACGCCGAGGAAGAAGAAGGCGTTGAAGTCGTCTCGCTTGAAGAGGCCGACGACGATGCCAAGGGCGGAAGCGACGATCTTCCCGATCTGGGCGACGACGAGGACGATGTCGACCTCGGCGACGACGAGGACGATACGTTCCTTGCCGACGAAGAAGAAGAAGACGACGACGTCGCCGATATGATCGGCGTCGGCGACGACGACGACGAGGTCTGATCGGCCGCGGGCGTCGGTGCCCGCAGGCTTTCTTGAGCTGTGACGAAAAAGCGGTTCTTGCAGGCTTGATATTCAGGGAAGGCGGGGTTAGAAGCCGCCTGCACTAAACGGCGCGGTGTTGAAAACCGCGCCGGACCTCTACGCCGGCAACGGCGCCGGCTGACTGCCGGAGTGGGGCCATAGCTCAGTTGGGAGAGCGCTTGAATGGCATTCAAGAGGTCGTCGGTTCGATTCCGATTGGCTCCACCAAACAGTCTCTTTCCGACGCTCGGTTTCGTGGCATTCATGCTTGTCGCCTGCCAGTCGGCTCCTGAACCAGCCCCGGCTCCTGAACCTCAGCCCGTTGCACCGGCCATGGTTTCTCCTCCGGACGGTGCAGCCGTCCTCGATCCGTCTGTCAGGGTCATGCCCCCCGGCGAGGGCATCCCGGCCAAATATGTCGCATTTTCCGGCATATGGGGCGGGCAATTGGACGGGATGTATGACGGCAAGCTCGCAGTGCTGACGATTTCGCGCGGTGGCAATGTCACCGCCACCTACGCCTGGGGCGATATCGCCGACAACAAACCGGGCGTGGCCGACGGCGAAGGCAAGATTTTCGGCAACACGTTGAAACTGCGACGCCTTCCCAATGGCGGGGATGTAAGTGCGGTCATGCAGGCGGACGGAACGCTGGCCGTTACCTATGGGCTTGCCGACCGCACCTATACGGGCATGTTCACCAAGCAATAGTCGCGAGAATGGCCATGGCTGGGCCGAGGTCCGGCCTCGATCAATGCAGGCCGAATTCGCGCAGCAATTCTTCGCGATAGCGCACGAAGCGGGTTTTGCTGCGCTCGCGCGGGCGTGGCAGGTCGATGTCGATCAACCGCGCCGCGCCGCCTTTCTCCTTGGGCAGGATCAGCACCCGGTCGGCAAGATAGATCGCCTCTTCCAGATCGTGGGTGACCATCACCATGGTGACGTTCTCCTCGCTCCAGATGCGCGCCAGTTCCTCCTGCATGCCGATCTTGGTCATGGCGTCCAGCGCCCCAAGAGGCTCGTCGAGCAGAAGGATCTCCGGCTGGACAGTAAGCGCTCGGGCGATGCCGACGCGCTGTGCCATGCCGCCTGAAAGCTGGCTCGGATAGGCATGGGCGAATTCGGCAAGGCCGACCAGCGCGATGTAGAAGCGGGCTCGTTCCTCGGCTTCTTGCTTCGGAACGCCGCGCACTTCGAGGCCGAAGGCGACATTGCCGAGCACGTTCAGCCACGGCAGCAGGCGTGGCTCCTGGAAGATCACGGCGCGCTCGGCGCCGACGCCATGCACCGGCTGACCGTCGATGGCGACAGCGCCGCTGTCGGCAGCCTCCAGCCCGGCAAGAATGCGCAGCAGCGTGGTCTTGCCAGAGCCGCTGGCGCCGACGATGACAAGGCATTCCCCCGAACGGATGTCGAGGTTGAGCGTCCGCAGCACGGCCAGCCGGCGCCCGCCGAGGCTGAAGGATTTGGAGAGGTCGCGGATCGAGACCTCTCCGCCACGGTTGGAACCGGTCATTTTATCTCTCAGCTATTTTTAGGGCTCAGTTCGTCTTGGTTTCGCCGGGCCGGTACAGGATGTCGGCGGCCTTCAGCTTGCCCTTGGCCAGACGGCCGTCGCGCTCCAGCACCGCGACCCAGAAGTCGATATCGCGGTCGGTCGCCTGCGCACCTTCGCGCAAGCCGAAGCCGGTCCAGTATTTGGCAAGATCGCCGTTTTCGCCGCGCTTGTTTAGGATGTTGGCGAGCACCTTGCGGGCTTCGTCCGGGTTCTGGCGCGACCAGTCCGAAGCGCGCGCCGACTGTTCGACGAAATTGCGCGCCGCATCCGGATTGGCGGCAATGAAATCGCGCCTGAGCACGACGAAGCCGCCGGCAAGTTCGCCCAGCACCTGGGTGTCATCGAACACGCCGCGCACACCGCCATTGGCGACCAGCGCACCGGCGAAGGTCGCCTGCCAGTAGCCAAGGCCGGCTATGTCGACCTGGCGCGAGCGCAAGGTCTGCTCCAGCTGCGGGCCAGGCACGACGACGAGGTTGGCGGCATCCGGCGGCAGGCCGACGCTGTGCAGGGCCTCGCGCACCGTATAGTCGAGATGGGCGCCGAGCGTGTTCACCGAGATGGTCTTGCCGGCGATGTCGGCGATCGATTTGATCGGGCTGTCTTCCAGCACGTAGAAGACGCTCTTCACATCCTTGTTGATGCCGTTGCTCGGATAGGCGGCGACAAAATCATTGCCGCCCGAGATCGAGTTGATCACCGCCGCGGTGGCGGCCGAGCCGATGTCGACACTGCCGGAGGACAGCGCAAAAAGCGATTCCGGTCCGCCCGAGGCATAGCCGACATTCTCCAGCTCGACGCCCAGCCCCTTGTAGTAGCCGAGCTCTGCGGCGAGTTCATGCGGCGAGATGCTGCCCCGGCTGGCGAGATAGCGGAATTTCACCGGTGCTGTTTCGGCGAAGGCGAAGCGGGGCAGGCCGGAAGCAATGAGACCGACGGCAAGCGGTGCGCGGGCAAGCAGGGAACGGCGGGTGATTGTCATGGATCCGGTCTTTCCTGGGTTTGAGGGAGGCCTGGGTTGAGTTGTGGGCTGCTCAGTTGACAGGATTGCTCCAGCGGCAGAGCCGCCGCTGCAGGACGACCAGCGCCTGGTTGGCGATCAGGCCGAGGCCGGCGAGGATGACGATTGCAGCAAACATCAGCGGGATCTGGAAATTGTACTGCGCGTTCATCACCTGGAAGCCGATGCCCTTGTTCGCGCCGATCATCTCGGACGCGATCAGGAGCAGCAGCGCGGTGGTGGCGCTCAGCCTCAGGCCGACGAAGATCGACGGCACGGCGCCCGGCAGCACGACCTGGCGAAACACGGTGAGCCGGCTCGCGCCGTAGACGCGGGCCATTTCGAGCAGCTTGGGATCGACTTCCTTGACGCCGCTGGTGGTGTTGAGCAGCAGCGGAAACAGGGTGGCCCAGAAGATGACGAAGATCTTCGAGGTTTCGCCGAGCCCCAGCAACAGGATGAACACTGGATAGAGCGCCAGCGCCGATGTCTGCCGGAACACCTGCAGGATCGGATCGAGCGCGGTTTCGACCGGGCGCACCTGGCCCATGAACAGGCCGAGCGGGATGGCGACAGCCACCGCCGCGCCGAAGGCAATGCCGGCGCGTTGCAGGCTTATGGCGATGTCGCCAAGCAGGCTGCCGCCGAAAAGCCCTTTCCAGAGTGCTGCGATGATCATATCGAGCGGCGGCAGCACCGCCGCGTTGACCCATCCGGCGCTACTCGCCACCTGCCAGAGCGCCAGGAAACCGACGAGCACGCCGTAGCGCGACAGGAAGCGGACAGCTGCCTTGCCGCCGAGGCGCAGAAAGTCGTCGCCGAGCCCGCTTTCGCTGCGGCTGGCTCGGATGGTGATCGGCCGATCGATGTGCTGCAATGTCATCGCGTCATCCCTTCAGCTATGAGCATCATTCGGCGGCAAGGACGGTCGAGCGGGCGACGGTCCATGGGTTTTCCGGGCGCCTGAGACCGAGGTTCTCGCGCAGTGTGCGGCCTTCATAGGCGGTGCGGAACAGGCCGCGCCGTTGCAGTTCGGGAATGACCAGGTCGACGAAATCGTCGAGCGCGCCGGGCAGCCAAGGCGGCAGGATGTTGAAGCCGTCGGCCGCCTCGCTGGTGAACCATTCTTCCAACTGGTCGGCGACCTGCGTGACGCTGCCGACAATGGTGTAGTGGCCGCGCGCCGTCGCCACCCATTGGTAGAGCTGGCGGATGGTGAAGTTGTGCTCGTCGGCAATCTGCCGGATCAATGCCTGGCGGCTCTTCATGCCTTCGGTTTCCTTGGCTACCGGCAGCGGGCCGTCGAGCGGATAGCCCCTGATGTCGAGCGTCTGGCCGGCGAGTCCGTTGAGCAGCGCAACACCGTCCTCGGGCAGGATGAGGTCGTTGAGCTCTCGGTATTTGGCGCGGGCTTCTTCCTCGGTGCGACCGACGAAGGGCGCGACGCCCGGCATGATCAGCACCTGATTGGGATCGCGACCGACTTGCGCCACGCGTGCCTTGATGTCGCGGTAGAATTCCTGTGCCGTCTCGAGCTTCTGATGGGCGGTGAAGATGACCTCGGCCGAGTGCGCGGCCAGCCCGCGTCCGTCTTCGGACTGTCCGGCTTGTACGACAACCGGATGTCCCTGCACCGGGCGCGGCACGTTGAGCGGACCCTTGACGCTGAAATGCTCGCCCTTGTGGTCGATGTCGTGCAACTTGTCCTTGTCGTAGAAGCGACCCGACTGCTTGTCGCGGATGAAGGCGTCGTCTTCCCAGCTGTCCCACAGCGCCTTGACCG